>CAJXOV010000493.1 GCA_913057815.1 uncultured Flavobacteriales bacterium | reverse complement strand
AGTTGTTTCTGAAATTTAAGTAGGTTTTATGAGAGCTTTGTTGAGATAGAGTTCCACCTCCTAAATGGTAAACCGTGCTTTCTGGGATGCAGTAGTTCGTATATCCGCTATTTTGTAATCGCCAACAAAGATCAATTTCTTCCATATGAGCGAAAAAGTCTTCGTCAAACCCGCCTAGGTCTTCAAATATCTCGGCATTTATGAATAACGCAGCTCCTGAGGACCAAAAAACTTCTATAGGTGAGTCATATTGCCCTAAATCCGATTCAAGTTCATTTAGTAGTCTGCCTCTGCAAAAAGGGAATAAATCCTTATCCATAAATCCACCTGCAGCTCCTGCATATTCAAATTTAGACCTATCGTTCCAATCTAAAATTTTAGGCTGAATGCATCCTACGTTTTCATTTTTTTTATAAAATTCTAGAATGGGAGTTAACCAGTTAGCAGTTACTTCTACATCACTGTTAAGCAGTAGGTAACTTTTGTAATTCAAAAATTTTAATCCTTGATTATAACCACCAGCATAACCATTGTTTTTATCTAGAACAACAGTCTGTATTTCGGGATATTCCTTTTTTAAAAAAGAGATGCTTTCATCTGAAGAAGCATTGTCAATAATTACGACATCTGCCTCAGGAGAATGTTTAACCACAGATGGGAGGTAAGTTTCTAATAGCTTTCTTCCATTATAATTTAAAATTACTACTGCGGTTTCTTTCAATCTTCCCCTATTTGGTTAACGCGGGTTCAAATATAAGTCTTTGATAATGTTTCTTGCTCCATCAGAGTAAGTTGTTCTTTCGAATGGGTCTTGGCCAGTGTTACCAACTCTATTAGTTTCTACACCACTTAGAATCATGTCTACCCAATTGGCGTTTCTTACTTCTCCTACCATATCACTATGAATAAGAGTATAGTCATTTAGGATTTGGTCAGTATCCATAAACACAAAACGCTTATTACTAAATTCCTTAGCCTGGTAGTAATGCCAGATTTCATATGGGTTGGCTCCTGTATCAAATTTTCTAATTACCCGGGTGTTTGGAGATCCGTACTCTAAGTATATTCTTCCTCTATCCGTTTGAAAGCCTTGTTTCAGGGTGGTGCCGAAATCCTCATTGACAGCATCCACTCTATCTTTATATTCTAACCAGGCAGCTTTAGGACCTTCTGGGTTTTTCTCTGCCCAAAATCTGTACATGAAATTTTGCATGTTATTCAAAGTCTCATTTGAATATTCGTCATCTCCAGTGTTGTCTGAATCTTTTTCTTTACTGTTACTAGTATCGAAATAGTTGGCTTGTCCTTCCTCTTCTGAAATTGTATTTCTTATTGTTCTTAAGTCATATGTGTCCGCTATAGGCTCTAGAGAAAGGATGTAATTGTACAGTTCTTTTTCATCATTGATTTCAGATAAATATTGCGCAAAGTTGTCAAGTGATTCTTTGTTTGGTTTAACCAGTTTAGTAGATGTTTTGATAAACTCAATCCTTTTAGATGATTGAACGATGTTTTCTCTATCTCTGATTTCAATTGTCAAGTTGTAAACTCCCTCGGGAAGACCATCGATGAGTTTTGTCTGAATAAGTGGGATCACGGTATTCGGACTGAACTTTTTGAAGTTAACAGATTCTTCTACAACCGTTGATAGATAAGCGCTTTCTATTGAAGTAGAAATTATAAACTCCTTGCCTTCATCAAAGAACTTGTCTGTGTGGTATACTTCTGTATAAAAAGCCAATTGTTCGTTTTCCTTAGAGTACACATTAGACACTCTTGGTAGAATATCAAATCCACTTCTGCTGAGATCATTGTCTTCTTCAGTAGGCCCCCATCCGCTTATAAGAATTACGTCAGAAATATTAAGCAAAGAGTATTCGGGAATTTCTATAATCTCTTCATGTAACAGTTCCGCTGGGTTTTCTTGGTTTAAATCTGTAATTACAAGTTCCAAATTATATGACCCCGGTTTTAAACTAAAGCGTCTTATATCTAAAAAGTCTACAAAAAGTGAATCCATAGTTTCTGGACTTTTTAGATTAATCTTTTCGTAAGCTATAATTTCATCAAGATTTTTAAAGACTATGAGTGCTTCTATGTTAGCTTCTAAAAACCCTTCAGTATTTCTTGTATAATTCATAGTTCCACCTATAAAGTTCAAATGAGTCTCTATGTATGGTCCTTCATTAGGTATTAAAAAGGTCTTATAATCAAAGTTCACTTGTAAAGAAGCATAACTAGAAAGGGAAATAATCATCCCAAGAGCAAGCAAGAGTATATTTTGAAGTTTTTTCATCACTCACAAAGTTAGCAAAACCAAGCTAGTAGGGCGTTCAAAAAAAAACTAAAATAATCAGTTCAAAAAGCTTGTTTCGTATTTGAAAAAGGAATTATCTTTGCACTCGCTTAATGGAGAGTTGGCAGAGTGGTCGAATGCGGTGGTCTTGAAAACCATTGTGCGGCAACGTACCGGGGGTTCGAATCCCTCACTCTCCGCAAGGAAAAGCCCAGAATTTTATTCTGGGCTTTTTTGTTTCCAAAATACCACCTAAGGGCTGTCTCTTATACACATCTCCGAGCCCA
>CAJXOV010000492.1 GCA_913057815.1 uncultured Flavobacteriales bacterium | reverse complement strand
ATTAGAAGGTTTTTTGTTTGATTATTCTAAAAATAGGATCTCCTCTGAGACCATGTCTTTATTAATTGACTTAGCTAAAGAAGCTGGTTTAGAAGAGGCGATAAGTTCTATGTTCCTCGGAGAGAAGATCAATATTACTGAAAATAGAGCGGTGCTACATACCGCTCTGAGGAGTTTTTCTGATGACGAAATTAAAGTTGGCGATGAGCTAATTAAACCATTGATTGATGAGGAGCTTGAAAAAGTAAAAATATTCTCTGAATCTATTATTAGCGGCAAGTTTAAGGGGTTTACAGGAAAGAGGATTGACCATGTTGTAAATATCGGAATTGGAGGAAGTGATTTAGGGCCGGTAATGGTTAATGAGGCATTAAAGCCATATAAATGTGGTCCTGATGTTAGTTACGTGTCTAATGTTGACGGTGCTCATCTTCAGGGAGTTTTGAAAAAATGTACACCGGAAACCACACTTTTCATAGTGGTCTCTAAGACGTTTACGACACAAGAAACTATGACTAACGCTAGAAGTGCTAAAGAGTGGCTTTTAGAGGAGCTAGGAAGTGAAAAGGCGATTTCTCATCATTTCGTAGCGGTAAGTACAAATGCAGAAGGGGTTGAAGATTTTGGTATTAGTTCAAACAACCAATTCTTATTTTGGGATTGGGTGGGAGGAAGATATTCTTTGTGGAGTACTGTAGGACTGAGTATTGCGATACATTTAGGATACGAGAATTTCGAAAAACTACTCAAGGGTGCTCATGAAGCTGATAACCATTTTAAGTCTGCTTCTCTGGAGTCTAATATCCCAGTGATTATGGCTATGTTGGGGGTTTGGTATAATAATTTTTTCAAAGCTCATTCGCATGCTATACTGCCTTATAACCAATACCTTCATAGGTTTCCTGCTTATCTGCAGCAAAGTGATATGGAAAGTAGTGGTAAATCAGTAAATAGAAATGGGTTGCCTGTAAATTATGAGACTGGTCCGATAATATGGGGTGAGCCTGGGACAAATGGACAGCATGCTTTTTATCAACTCATCCATCAAGGAACAAAACTCATTCCTTGCGATTTCATCGGTGTTATTGAGCCTGCTTCAAAGCTAGGAGATCATCAGGATAAACTTATTAGCAATTTTATCGCTCAAACTGAAGCCTTACTAAGGGGAAGAACAAAGGAGGAGGTTGAAAGCCAAAAATCTAATGTGAAAGGGAATATACCTTTTAAGGTTTTTGCCGGTAATAAACCTACAAACTCCATTGTTCTGAATAAGCTTAATCCATTTTCTTTAGGAAGATTAATTGCTTTGTATGAGCACAAGATTTTTGTTCAGGGAGTGATTTGGAATGTTTTTAGTTTTGATCAGTGGGGGGTCGAATTGGGTAAGGTTCTTGCTTCAGAAATACTAGATGAATTGAATGGCGAAGTTTTAACAAGCAATCATGATTCAAGCACTGAAGCTTTGATAAAGCGTTTCAGAGATGATTAGGTTTTGGATGGATTGAAATTTTGAATTAAGCTTGGTTTTCACTATATTTGGTATCTATACCTAATTACCTTAACCAAAATTCAGTTCAAATGAATCCTAAATTCTTGCTAGCTTCGCTAGTTACCTTCTTGATATTCACTTTTCAAGCTCAAGCAAATTTCACCGGTCTTTCAGCAGAAGTTCATGCTACTAATGGTGTCCCAGGCTACACAACTTATAGAATCTATGCAGATTTTGATAACCCAGCTGATCAACTTATTTCTCTTTTTGGATTAGATCTTGATCCTTTATTTATTACAAGTACAGGAGATATATTTCAAAGTGCAGCGGGAGGAGGGTTATCCTCAAATATAAGTCCTGCTCTTTATCCTTTTGCTCCAGATCTTATTTATGATTCGTGGTTAACAATTGGAGTTGAGGATAATACTGTTTCAGGGTTGACTGGTCTAGGTCTTAATCTAACAGCTTTTGAAGCAGGTGGTGATTTAGTTATAAATGATGCTATTGGAGGTTCTTGGTTTATTCTTCCTGGAACAATGTCAGAAGCGTTTGCAACTACAGGTAAAGTCCTCGTTGCTCAAATAACTACAAATGGAGATTTAGATTTCCAAATGAATGTACAGTGGAGGGATGCTCTTGATGATGATAACATTTCTTTAACTCAAACGTTAAGTCAGCCTTTCCTTTTGCCTGGTTGTAATGATCCTGCCGCTGACAATTATGATGCTAATGCGACAGAGGACGATGGTTCTTGTACTTATCCTGCTCCATCATATGATGGGCTGTCATTTGAGCTTGTTGCTAGTAATGCAGTGGTAGGATATGATACATATAGAGTATATGCAAATTTCACCAATCCATTAGATCAGGTAATAACAGTTTATGGACAGGATTTAGATCCGCTAAGTATTTCTTCTACTGGTTCTTTCTATCAGAACTTAGCCGGAGGATCTACTAGTGCAGATATAAACCCAGCACTTTACGGTTCTTTTCCTGAGTTGCCTTATGATTCTTGGGTTACTATAGGAACGGAAAGTCAGCCAAGTGGGTTGAATGTTTTAGGGGTTGATTTTTCTTCTTTTGAAGCAGGAAATTCATTGGTAATAAA
>CAJXOV010000491.1 GCA_913057815.1 uncultured Flavobacteriales bacterium | reverse complement strand
CGGCAGCGTCAGATGTGTATAAGAGACAGATACCAACACATAAGCGAATTATCCGTTTAGTAATTCATTTATATTTAATATAATTGCGCTGATAATACATCAATCTTTTAAATTAACTAAACACTTATTTCAAAATGGAAACAATTGATCAAGACTTAAACTCAACGTCTAACTTAATCACAGAAAACGCAATAAAATTTTTAAGTGAGACTGTTAAATGGTCCAAATTCTTATCTATTCTAGGGTTTATTATGGTCGGGTTTATGGTCATAGCAGCCATATTTATGGGAACAATGATGGCTAATCTTGGCGGTGGAGATATGCCTAACGGTATGTCATCAGGATTGATAACTGTAATCTATTTAATTATGGCTGCTATATACTTCTTTCCTGTTTATTACCTATTTAAGTTTTCACAGAACTTAAAAGAAGCTATAACAAATGCATCTGCTGATTCTTATGAAAAGGCTTTTGAGTACCAGAAATCACAATATAAATTTGCCGGAATAATGGCAATAGTTGTTCTATCTATGTATATAATCATCATTTTAGTTGCTATACTGGGAGGATTAGCCAACTTATAATAGAAAATTTCACAAAAATTTCAGGCCTTTCTTTTGAAGGGCCTTTTTTTATTTATAATTTTTACTCAAGAATGCTTTAAATGCACCATAATTATTATCCATTTTAATAGACACTTTCTCTTTACCCACTATTTCTTTTAACTTTTCTGGTAGAGGTAAATCTATATCTAAAGCTTCATCTACAATATCCTTAAATTTAGCTGGATGAGCCGTTTCTAGGAAAATCCCGCAAGTCTTGTCATTGGTTAGTCCACTATTCAATAAAGCATCATAAGCGATAGCACCATGAGGATCTAGAATGTAATTATGACTTTTATAACAATCCTTCATTACTTTTTTGGTTTCCAAATCAGTTAAGAAATACCCAGATAAATCTTCAGAAATTTTTTCGTGAGAACCACCATATAATTCTGAAAGTCTTACAAAGTTACTCGGAGCTCCTACATCCATAGCATTTGAAATTGTAGGAACTGAAGGAGAAGGATTATAGATTCCTGTATTCAAATAATCAGGAACAACTTTATTCATGTTGGTAGCAGCTATAAAATGTTTCACTGGCAGCCCCATTCTGGCCCCAATCATTCCTGCTGTTATGTTTCCAAAGTTTCCACTTGGAACAGAGAAAACTACTTCATCAAACCCTTGCCTACGTGCCTCAGCTACAGCTAAGAAGTAGTAAAGACTCTGAGGCAGCCATCGAGCTACATTAATCGAATTAGCGCTAGTTAATGATAATTTCTTATTTAACTCATCATCTAAAAAGGCTTGCTTTACTATTGATTGACAATCATCAAATACTCCATCAACCTCTATAGCAGTAATATTTTCTCCTAAAGTAGTAAGCTGCATTTCTTGGATCTTAGAAATCTTACCGCTTGGATATAATAATACAACCTGAATACCAGGAATTTTGTAAAACCCATTAGCTACTGCACTCCCTGTATCACCACTAGTAGCAACTAGAACAATAGAGTCTTTTTTAGCGACAGCTCGTAATGAACGACTCATAAATCTAGCTCCTACATCCTTAAATGCCATAGTAGGTCCATGAAACAATTCCAATGAAAAAATATCCTTAGATACTTCTTTTAGAGGAAAATCAAAATCCAACGTTTCCCTGACAATTCTTTTAATTTCTTCTTCGGAGATATCATCTTTTATAAAGTTTCTTATGACTTCAATTCCAATTTCTTCTTTGGAATAATTATGAAGATTATCAATAAACTCTTGACTCAACTTAGGAATACTTTCAGGAAAATAAAGACCATTATCAGGCGCCAACCCTTCCTCAACTGCTTCTCCAAAATTTAAAAATTGATCCTTACTGTTTGTACTATAATATCTCATTGATTTAATAATCCTTTCTTTAGTCTTATATAATTCTCACGCCTCTTCCTGAAACTGGTGAACTGAAACTTTCGAAACTTACACCTTTGGCCTTAAGAACTTCATCTAATCTATTTTTAACAAAATCAGCTTTTGAAGCTCCATTGCACATAAAAAACATAGTCGGTCCTGACCCACTTATTCCAGCTGCTAAAGCACCGGTGGCCATTCCTGTTTCCTTGAGTAAATCATAATTGGGAATTAGATTTTTTCTAAATGGTTCAGCTACACGATCAACTTGTGAACGTGCTATTAAATCAAAATCATTTGTATGTAGTCCACTAATAAGTGTAGCAAATGCTGCTGCTTGCTTAATAGCAGATCTAGTGCTCATCTCATGTGGCACTAATGATCTAGCATCACTAGTTTTTATGGTTACATGCTGAAACACTCCTACTAAATACAATTCATTCGGACATGGCAAATTAGTTACTATCAATGGAGAATAATCACTAATTAGAGTGATACCTCCTAGCATGGCTGGAGCTATATTATCCGCATGATAAGAACCTGAAGCCAAAAATTCGCCCTCCATAGCAAAAGGAATTAAGTACTTTAAAGGCAGTATTTCACCCGAAAAATAATTAGCAGCAAAAGCCCCAATTACCGCACTTGCAGCGCTAGATCTG
>CAJXOV010000490.1 GCA_913057815.1 uncultured Flavobacteriales bacterium | reverse complement strand
GGGTTAAGAAAACTAAGTAAGCTGGAAACTAGTCGCACTACGATAGGTCATACTTTAATCCATAAATCCTAAAGAATCTAGAACTTGAACTAATTCGTTATTGTACAATTCCACACCTGATTGATTAAGATGATGGGAATCGTAAAAATGAAGCGAGTCATCCAATTGAACTAGTGGGTTAAAATCTATATAGTTTGCTTTGGTTTTCATTAGACTATCAAAATAGGCTTGGTTTGTATAACTATTATAATTATTAGAGGTAATGGGAGAGTAGAGAAGGATGCATTTAGCTCCTGTCGATTCTATAAGTTTTAAGGTGCGATCAAGCGCATCAAACTGACTCTGCTCAAAATTCCACTTTTGTTCTTCGTAAGATTCGTATTGATAAGTTTTTAAAGGTGCTTCTACAAAACCACCAGAAATATATGTCCCTGTCTTATTGGTTTTTTCTTCAATGAAAGATTCATCTAGGTTTAGCACCTGCCGAACCGAAGCATAAATAGCTGTGTTAAGGACTTTAGGATTTTTATGTTCAAGAACTAATCTAGCTAAAGAAAGATCCATATCGCTATTGGATATTAAGTCCAAGCTGGATTCTACGCCATCCATGGTAAATGTCATTGGATATACTTCAAATAGAACTAATTCTGGATTTAGCTTAGAAAGGTACCTCTCAGCTAATATTTTTGATTGTACAGGTGTTTGCGAGTTTGAACCTATATTAAAGGTCGATTTCCCTAGCTTACTAATTATACGAGTGTCTAAACCTCTGTAGGCATGAGATGATCCTAAAATGAGAATGTCGGAATGCTCTAAATTATCAGCCTCAGTAATTCTGGTATTTAAGTGGCCTAGTTTTCCTAAAACATGTTTAATATTCGGACTATAATAGGATGGAAGAATCATTCCGAATATGCATACCAAAAGGACATACCCAATAAAGCAAAAAATTGAGAACTTGATAAAAGATACTAGAAATGCTTTCATATCATTCTAAAATTGGAAATAGATAAAAGTGGTTTCCCTAGTTTTCATGAAAATTCCTATTAGAAAAACAATAAAAGTATAAAATCCCCAACGAAAGAATCGCCTTCTATTTTGAAACAGTTTGGCTATTCCAAACTGATTCTCGCGCCCCATCCATTCTATAACTAGAAAAAATCCAATTAATAATAGTACTACAAAAGCTACATGTCTGTTTTTAAAGTCTGGAACGGTTAAAAAGGATGGTGAGAATATTTTTCCAATGTAAGCAAAAGCTACTGTTACGCTTTCCGCTCTAAAGAATATCCAAGCTAAAACAGCTAATAAGAACGTTTTAAGCATTTGATAAAGTTCTTTAAAAGATGGGAGTATTGAGTCTTTTGCTATCACTTCTAGGTTGGCTCTGTTTTTATTGGTTAACAAAAGAGGGAGGAAATAGAGCGCGTTTAGGAGTCCCCATATAACGAAAGTCCAATTGGCTCCATGCCAGAACCCACTGACACCAAATATTATGAATATGTTTCTAATTTTCTTATAGCTTGAACCTTTACTTCCTCCAAGAGGAATGTAGAGATAATCTCTAAACCATGTAGAAAGCGAAATATGCCATCTTCTCCAAAACTCAGCCATATCTCTTGAGAAATATGGATAGTTGAAATTCTGCATTAGATTGAACCCAAACAACCTCGAAGTACCAATGGCTATATCAGAATATCCTGAGAAATCACCATAAATTTGAAATGCAAAGAATACTCCTCCTAGTAGAAGAGAACTCCCTGAATGATCAGTATAATTGTTAAAAAACATGTTGGCGAAGTAGGCACAGTTGTCTGCAATCACCACTTTTTTAAATAAACCCCATAGAATTTGTTTTAACCCATCTACAGCATTCGAGTAATCAAATTCTCGCTTTTTAGAAAACTGAGGTAGAAGCTGTGTGGCTCTTTCTATAGGACCTGCTACTAGCTGAGGAAAAAAGCTCACAAATGCTGAGAATGCAATCAGATCTTTAGTTGGTTCTAACTGCTTTCTATACACATCTATGGTGTAGCTCATCGTTTGAAAAGTATAGAAACTAATACCTACAGGGAGGATAATGTTTAAACTTGAAGGTTGGATTGGCTGCCCAAATAGTCTGAAAACTTCTATGAAATTGTCTAGAAAGAAATTGTAATATTTGAAAAATCCCAGAAAACCAAGGTTCACCACTATACTAATGGCTAGCAGTAGCTTTCTCTTTTTTGATTCAGTGGTTTTTCCTAAGTAATATCCGACTGAATAATCAACTAATGTGCTGAATATGATTAGGAATAGGAATCTCCAATCCCATAGAGCATAGAAGTAGTAACTAGCTAAAACAATTAGAGCATTTTGTAATTTTAGATTTCGGTTCGCTATAAACCAGTATAGTATGAACACTATAGGCAGAAAAACGGCAAAATCTAGAGAATTAAAAAGCATAAAAGATTAAGTTATTAATTAACCTAATAGTTCTCTCACCAAAGTGCTTATGTCTTTTCCGTCTGCTTTACCTGCTAACTGACCAGATGCCATTCCCATCACTTTTCCCATGTCAGCCATAGAAGAGGCACCAGTTTGAGCTATAATAGCTCTGTCTCTTATAC
>CAJXOV010000489.1 GCA_913057815.1 uncultured Flavobacteriales bacterium | reverse complement strand
CTTCAGAACAAGTCATAATAGCCAAAAAGCCATCAGTCGGATTTGCTTTTGAATCATAAACCTTAGAAAAACATTCAATGGAAGATTCAGACTCTCCGTAGGAAATATTATATGTTTTATTCTCGTAAACATTGTTTGACTCTTGGACAAAACCAAAACGCTCCAAAGAAGCAATAATTCTTTGGTTCACTTCAGTGACCTCAGTCCCTCCTGAATATGAGCTTACTTGAACACCAAAATGAGAGGCCATAACTTGAGTCCAAATTTGACCTAACACACTTCTGCGTGAGTTATGAGTGCATATAAAGTTAATCTTTGGAACTTCGTTTAATTGGAGCTTTTCAAGCAAATACTCTGAGAGTCTATTCAATTCCTCTTTTCTACTTTCCGAAATAGAATAGTTATTAAGAGATTTTACTGTTTGATTTATGATTGTAAACATATGACTAAAAGATGCGCAAATTAATAAAACTACTGACTGCTAATCTATTTCCTATGTTATTCCTTTATGAACTTTTCGGTAAAAACTAAACCACCCAATCTCACCTTAACAAGGTACACTCCCTGCGCTAAATCTAAAACTGAAATGGGAGATTGACTAGTGGTTAACGCCTCTTTTATGAGGGATCCTCGTGAATCTAAAATTTGAACATAAACTGCCTCTTCTCCTCCATAATCTATAAAAAGATTCTTATTGGATGGATTAGGATAAATGGAAATAGGGCTTCCAAATAGTTTTTTCAGCTGATCGAGTGTTGTATATGAGCGTTGCAACGCAAACAAACGCATTTCAGAAACACTCTCTTTCCAAGAAGTATAACTATCCGGAGCCGACCAACGATTAATGTGTTCGAGAATTACGGGTTCATATAAGGCCTCTAAAGAATCAATCTCGTGAAGCATATTTACTGCACTAAATTCATTATTTATAAGTTCTAAATATCGTGCGTGAAACTGCTTTCTGAAATTTTCATTTCTCAACATGTTTCGGAAAAGAGTAAATCCAAACGGAGTATCATCAGACTCAAAATCTAACCTTGAAAGTCTATCTAAAGAATGAATATAAAAACATCCATCACAGTCGTAAAACAGCCATCTAAACTTAGAATTAGGTTCATGAGATTTCCAAACTTTCTGATTATTCTGTGGCCAATCCCAGTTAGCAAAGAACAATTCGGCTATATGATAGTCAATAAAATTAGGCAGTTCTATTCTATCAATTATAAACTGATAATTGTCATCTTCGGCTAAGTTATTCTCTTCAGAAAAAACAAATAATTGATCAATAGAGTTAGTAGTTCCTTCTAAAGCCACAAACGAATTATCTTCGACTTTCACTAAATCTATAGCATCTGGGTCAATTCTATATTTAGATTCCAAATAGAATTTGCCCATATTTTCACGAGCATTTTGAATTCCCCAATATTCTCCATTCATAAAGATTAGAGAAGTTTCAGACTCCATATAATCTACATCAAGATTTTCTACTAACTCAGAAGACAGTACATCGCTAATCATAGATTTAGTAAAATCTGAATGGCCACTTCTTAAAACTATTCTTCTATAATCTGATAAATCACTTTCACTAAAAAACGGATAATCAAAAGGTGCTTTTCCTTCATTATTTCTTCCAAATAGTTTCAATGATTTCTGACTATTATTTCTTGACCCTCTTCCCCGAACTCTTACATCTATCTCACTTTGGTAGAGCTTTCCTTCTGATGCATTTAAAAGTTGAAAAAAGGCCCTTCTCTCCCACTCAGGACCATCTCCTAAGTAATTCTGCCCCGTGCTTCCCGGAACCAAAATTCCATCATCCCCGAAAAATTGATCTTCCTCGAAAGTCAATGAATAGATAGGCAAAGGATAGGTTTCTTCAATGTTCTCTCTTATAAAATAATCAGCATGAACTATTTCGGAAGATGGACATCCATTCATATATGTAATGAATTTCAAGGTGTTTCCTTTGAAAACATCCTGCATAGGAGAAACCCAATCATTAGAACTTGGAATAAAAGAAACTCCGTCATCAATAAATAATTCTTCAATGGTTATAGGTCCATTCAGTAAAACACCTTCCTCTTTAGGGTATGTTCCATCTGTAGTAAACCTAATTTCATGTGATAACTCACTTTCTACAGTGAGATCAAATTCATTTTCATAAAGACCTGCTGGGTGGCTTAATGAAATTGAATTTTCCTGTTGCTGAAATGATGTAGAATAAATATTCTCATATCCTGGAGATGGTACATAAAAATGAACTTTATCATCTGTCTCATTTAATCCGAAGCTTCTATTTTTAGAGATACAAGGAAAATTTATTTGATCCATAATTTCTCCGTTCTGATTGACAAGGAATACTTTTTCTCCTTTGGCTCCTAATTTGAATGATGCCTGAATAAATGATGTATTCTCTATTTCATTTTCACCTACACATAGCACCACTAAATATTCGTCAGAAGTTAACACTACTGGAGGAATTTCCCATTTAGCTAAATCATCTTCATCATCAGTTAGGAACCATCCTCCAATGTTTACTTCTTCATTGGATTTATTATGAAGCTCAAGCCAATCACTGTCTCTTATACACATCTCCGAGCCCACGAGACCTC
>CAJXOV010000488.1 GCA_913057815.1 uncultured Flavobacteriales bacterium | reverse complement strand
GAGTGGTCCGTCTTTTTTTATGGCAATTTTAGTGGCTTGGATAGGAGGGTTGCTCTGGTTTAACTCCATTCCTCTGCCTATAATTCCGTTTATTATAGCTGCGATTTTGTTTGTTTACCTCGTAATAAGAGATAACCAAAAGGATGAAAATTCTAAGATCTTATCATTGAAAAGCTTCAGAAAAGCAATTAAGGCTATCGTTCTTGGATTTGGAATTTGGTTAATTCTACTGTTACTAGCTTCAGTTTTCTCTCTGGGTGAATGGGTCTATTGGTCATTATCTCTTCCAGGAACAGGATTAGATATGACAGGGAGTCTATACAGCTTAGATGAATGGGAGGGACTTTATCTAAATCCAAAGAACTTGATTCTTCCTGCATTAACATTGGGAATAAGACCGCTAGGCGTAGTGGTTCAATTGACCAGAAGTTCTCTCTTAGAAGTATTAAAACAAGATTACATTAGAACAGCTAGAGCCAAAGGACTATCCGAGAATATGGTGATTTACAAACACGCACTCAGGAATGCGTTAAATCCAGTAATTACTGCTGTGTCTGGCTGGTTTGCTTCTATGCTTGCGGGAGCAGTATTTGTAGAGTTTGTATTTGGTTGGAAAGGGCTTGGCCTAGAGATCTTTAATGCACTAGAAAAAGAAGACTTCCCAGTGGTAATGGGAGCAGTTTTGGTTATCTCTTTTATGTTCGTGATTCTAAATATTCTCGTAGATGTACTCTATGGAATAGTAGACCCTAGGGTTAGAGTACGAACCTAAGCTACTATCGTTGGATTAGAGATAGATTTATTCAACATGTCTAAAATTTTCTTAGAAGTATTATTGAAATAACGTTTTGTTCTGTAGCTACCTACCCATTGAATTCCATTAATAGCATTTGTCAAAAATATTTCGTCAGCAGCTAATAAATTTTGAGGCGTAAGGTTGCACTCATAAACTTTGATACTATTTTCTAAAGCCAAGTTAATTATGTTCATCCTCATAGTTCCGCCTACACATCCTTCCACTAATCCAGGAGTATAAAGAACACCATTACTCACTAGAAAAATGTTAGATACAGAAGATTCTATAATCCCAAATTTTTCATTTTGAATCAAAGCTTCATCTATCGAATTTTCATTAGCAAACAAACTGGCGTGAATGTAAAGCTGACAATTCAATGTCTTGAAGATTGAGAAAGCATTAATTTGCTTTTTAATATCTGGAAATAGATCTACAACTTTTCCCGTATGATTAAGGACAAAGTAGTTATCAGGTTTAGGATCAGCTTCTATAATATAGTCTAGTGCATTGGTATCGGGAGCGTAAAAACCATTTCCCTTTCTGGTAAATGTTATACGAACTCTGCCACCTTGATTGATACCATTTTTATCCAAGAGTAAAAGAATTTCACTTTTCAGAAGTTCTATCGAAAATCTCTCTGGTTTATCAATTTTATAAACCTTCAAACCATCCATAATTCGATTAAAATGGTTTTCTAAAAAAACAGGCTCACCGCTTATGATTCTTATGCTTTCGAAAAAACCATCTCCATATCTAAATCCTCTGTTATCGGCAGAAATACAAGGTTTACTTTTATCTAAGAACTCTCCGTTATGGTAGATGTAATTCATTTATTAAAATACTTTTTCATGGCCTCTAATAGAGAACCGTTCACTTCTATTTGTATGCCAGGCACACCTACTTTCTCTCCAGATTCTACATCTCTAGCTTTATCACCAACTAAAACGCACTCTGAAGGATTTAATTGAAATTTAGCCAATCCTCTTTCTACCATCATACTTCCTGGCTTCCTTGACAGAGAATTTCCATAATCATCATGATAAGGAGCAAAGTATATTTCATCGATTTCTACCCCTACTTTTAACGCTTCAGTCCTAAGATAATTATGAATTTCGTAAACATTTTCAACAGGGTATAATCCTTTAGCTACACCACCTTGATTAGTAACTAATATAATTCTGTAATTATTCTTTTTAATAAGTTGAAAAGCCTCCATTACATCTGGCAGAATTGTGAATTCTTCCAGAGATTTAGTATAATCTCCTGGATCGTGATTTATCACTCCATCTCTGTCTAAAAATACCGCTCTGTTCATCTCGTTACGAAGATAGATTTATTCACCCGTTGCCATGCTCAATAAATCTAAAAGAAGCTAAAAATGTAAAGTGAATTAAAAAGTGAACCTCTTGAATTCTAATTCAAGATCAGAATCAAGCTATTTTAATTCCATTTTCTACATTAATGTCTGTAGCCAAAAGAGTAACTCCATCATTCCCTACAGCTCCTAATACCAAACATTCGCTCATGAAATCAGCTATTTGCTTCTTTGGGAAATTTACTACCGCTATGACCTGTTTGCGTTGCAACGCCTCACAAGAATATAATTCAGTAATCTGAGCACTAGATTTTAATTCGCCTAATTCACCGAAATCTATCCAAAGCTTATAAGCGGGATTTCTAGCTTTTTCGAAGATTTCAGCCCTTATTATAGTTCCCACTCTAATGTCTAAAGCTGCGAATTGTGAATAATCTGCCAGTGTTTTATCCATGAATTTTAGTAACGATTAAATTTATTTTTAAATTTCTGTCCCCTAAAGGAAAGC
>CAJXOV010000487.1 GCA_913057815.1 uncultured Flavobacteriales bacterium | reverse complement strand
GAGATGTAGAGAGGTCTCGTGGGCTCGGAGATGTGTATAAGAGACAGCAATTAACATGAGTTATTATTTAGAAGGAATTCCTACTGTAGATCTTGATTTGTTTGTCAATGGAAATAAAGATCAAAAAGCAACATTTGTAGCTGAATTAGGTAAGGCATATGAGGACATCGGTTTTGTAGCGGTTAAAAACCATCTGATTCCAGATAAGTTAATCTCAGACTTATATAGTGAAGTAAAAAACTTCTTTGAACTTCCTTTGGAAACAAAAACCTCTTATGAAATAGATGGATTGGCTGGTCAAAGGGGATATATTTCTTTTGGAAAAGAACATGCTAAAGACTCTAACGCAGGGGACTTAAAAGAATTTTGGCATTTTGGACAAGAAGTAACTGATGGTGATCCTATTAAATCACAATATCCAGATAATGTTTTCACCACAGAAACTCCTAATTTCCACGCTACGGGATTAAGTGCTTATAAGGCCTTAGAAAATACAGGGAGACATATGTTAAAGGCTATAGCCATCTATCTAGGGCTTGATGAATCATTTTTTGATCAAAAAATTCATAACGGAAATAGTATTCTTAGACCAATACACTATCCACCTATAACTAATGAGCCTAAATCTGCTGTTAGAGCAGGACAGCACGAAGACATCAATCTTATCACACTACTTATTGGCGCTTCTGCCGATGGATTAGAAGTTCTAAACAAAAAAGATGAATGGGTCGCTGTTACCGCATTACCTGATAGAATAGTAGTCAATGTTGGAGATATGCTCCAGCGTTTAACAAATAATAAACTAAAAAGCACAACCCACAGAGTAGTTAACCCATCTCGAGAAAAATGGGGAACAAGTAGATTTTCAATTCCATTCTTTTTACACCCTAGAAGTGATATGAAGTTAGATTGTTTAGAAAACTGCGTTGATTCCTTAAATCCTGCAAACTATGCTCCTATCACAGCTGGTGTATTTTTAGATCAACGATTAAAAGAAATAGGTCTTAAAAAATAGATCAACCTCTTATCAATAGTGCTCTTGTCGTAAGTTTTCGGTGATTAATCGATTTGAATTGAATTTTCATATATTTGTTGTTCAATTTACCTTAATCATAATTACAATGAAAACCAAACTGCTATCGGTCTTGTTGGCGTTTTTTTGCTATACAGGATTCTCTCAATTAGACGGTATATACGTTGAAAATCACCCACTTTCTGGAACAATAGGAGCTACAAATTTTGATGGATTTTCTAGCTATAGAATATATGGCCAATTACAAAATTCTACAGATGAGTTATTAACCGTAATCGGTTCTGACAATTGTCCGCTAAATATAAGTACATCAACTACTTTCTTTAAGCATGCAGCGGCTGGTCCCAATAACACAGGGAATGGTGTAAGTTCTTTTATTTTGGCTTTTGCTCCAGATTTAGAGTACAACAGTTTTGTTACTATTGGAAATGTCACTGATGTTTCAGTAGGAGTCCCTAGAATTGAAGACCCCACAGGAAGTATTGCACTAGCTGGTGGATCTACAACTATTCTGAATGCATCTCTTGATCCGTTGGATATATGGGAACCAACCTTTGCAACTGGTGGTAATATTATTATTGCTGGAGCTAACGGAAGCAGTTGGTTTGCTTTACCAGGGGCAACAAATGGGCTTGGAGTAGGTGTGAACAATTCTGTTTGTCTAGGACAATTCACTACTGATGGTGATTTTTCATTTAACATCAATGTAGGTGTATTTCCAGAAAATGGTGCTGATCAAGATTATCTGAGTTGCACTTCTCCAGGGTTAGGTTTAACATACCCTATAGAGGATATCGAAGGATGTACTGACAACACTGCTTGTAATTACAACCCTTTTGCCACTATCGAAAACAACACCTGCTTGGATTTTGATAATTGTGGAGTTTGTGATGGAGACGATAGCTCATGTACGGGATGTACAGATGTGAATGCATGCAATTATGATCCTACAAGTACTATTTCTGACCCAAGTTCATGCGATCTCATAAGTTGTTATGGTTGTCTAAATCCTGAAGCTTGTAATTTTGATGTAGATGCATCAATTGATGATAATTCTTGTATTCTGCTAAATGCTGGTTTTA
Organism: uncultured Flavobacteriales bacterium; assembly: GCA_913057815.1. Classification (GTDB taxonomy): domain Bacteria; phylum Bacteroidota; class Bacteroidia; order Flavobacteriales_D; family Sanyastnellaceae; genus ASP10-05a. Next base: position 505 of record CAJXOV010000487.1, on the reverse strand, counting down.
TAAGTATTGCTGGATCTAGCAGCACATACTGTGTTGGTGATGGCGTTTCAGATGAATTGACTGTAGACAATGCAGCTTTCGCTGGACCAAATAGCCTCTACATATTATCTGACCCCTTAGGACAAATTATTCTTTCACAAGAAAGTAACACATTTGATTTCGAAACTTTATCCTCTGGAGAATGTTTCATAACTCGTTATTCTTTTGATGATGAAGCTAATATTTCAGGTGCAAATGTTTCAGACTTTTCAGGATGCTTCGAGCATACATTTTCAATATCTATAACTAAAAATCAAGGTGGTTGTTCAGATGCTACCGCTAATAATTTTCAAGCTGATGTCACTTGTAACGATGATCAATCTACTTGTACCTATGATATTTTAGGATGTACTGATGAAAATGCATGTAACTACAACCCTTTAGCCAATCAAGATGATAACTCATGTGCCGAACTAGATGTTTGTGATGACTGTGGTGGAAATGGAATTGCTGGTTGTACGGATGA
>CAJXOV010000486.1 GCA_913057815.1 uncultured Flavobacteriales bacterium | reverse complement strand
GATGTAGAGAGGTCTCGTGGGCTCGGAGATGTGTATAAGAGACAGATATTATTATAACCACATTGATTTATAGTGTGGTCACATTACTTTACAATGTGGGGAATCTTGACACTAAGAAGTTTAAGTTTTTCTCAGCAGGAGCTATGCTCACTACGGTGTTTTTCTTGATGACTACGATAGGATTCGCCATTTATTTAAATAATTTTGGAAATTACAATGAACTTTACGGAACACTTGGTACACTTGTTGTTCTGTTGGTTTGGTTGGATTTTAACTGCTTGATATTGCTCTTAGGCTTTGAGCTAAACGCCAGTATATCTAAAGCTAATTTGCTTTCAGATATTAAGCTACAGCCGAAAACCGCAACAAATAATAGATAATGAAAAAAATATTCTTTTTAAGCTTTTTGCTTTGCAACGCCATACTTCTTTCAGCACAGTCTGTTACCGGAAAATGGAAGACTATAGATGACGAAACTGGAAAAGCCAAGTCTGTTGTGGAGGTGTATGAAAAAAATGGTGAGATTCGTGGGCGTGTCATTCAACTGTTCAGATCGGCTGATGAAGATAAAGATCCTATATGTAAGGAATGTAAAGGATCTAAAAAGGGTCAAAAAATCATAGGAATGGAGATCATGGAAGGTCTTGTGAAGGATGATGACGAATATGATGATGGAACCATCTTAGACCCTAATAATGGAAAAGTTTATGACTGTAAAATTTGGCTAGAAGATGACAAATTAATGGTCAGAGGATACATAGGGCCATTTTTTAGAACTCAGGAATGGCATAGGTTTTAATAGAAATAAAATTATAAGAAAAAGGCGTTCATATGAACGCCTTTTTTTGTACAGAACTGTTTTATTAAAATTTGTTCAGATGAATGATTTCAGTCTTATTGTCTTTTGAAAGGATCTCCAAAAAATACTTCCCGTTCGGTAAAAATGAAATATCGATATTCGAAAACGATCCAGAAACTGAAAGTACGTTTCTTCCTGTTACATCTTTTATTTGAATATTAGATATTGATTTAAACCCGGTGATAGATATACTATCAGAGGAAGGATTGGGGTAAACAGAAAATGCTGAAGTGTGTAGCTCTTCAGAAATGGTCAAGCCTATATCGGCAAATAACCATTCATAGGCATCACCAAACTCCCGCGCCCAATACCATTCGCTATGTGCTCCGTCAGAATGAATGGTGCTAGAGATTTCAAAGGAGGACAATCCTGCTCCTAACAATGCCTCGTCCATATCATTTACATCTTGGACCGCACTGTTTCCTTCAGGCTCCCCTATGATAGAATAAATTTTCATTTCTCCAGTTGGTGAGCTGTTTTCTGCATGAGGAATGCTTTCATCGGCAAACCAATATGCTGGCGAAAATGAGCCAATTTTACTGAAAACTGTACTATACTCCATTCCTCCGTACATTGATATTAATCCGCCCATAGAGCTTCCCATAATGCCTGTGTAATCTCTTTCTGTTCTTGTTCTATAGTTGCTGTCTATGTCTGGTTTGAGAGTGTTAATGATGAACTGCATGTATTCATCTCCCTGTCCACCACCGTACTGTGTATTTACCCATGGAGAATACTCATCTAACCTATACTGACCTCCATTATCAATAGCTACTACTATACAGCCATAATCTCCTGCTTCGAACAAGTCATTTAATGTTTCGTCTACCTCCCATTCTCCCGAAAAACTAGTAGCGGCATCAAAAATGTTTTGTCCATCATGCATATATAGAACGGGGTAGTGTTTTTCTGGTGCAGAAGAATAGTCTGGAGGAAGATATACCCAAACTCTTCGCTCTCTATTTAGCTGCGGAATGTAGTAGTCTGTAGCTAGAACAGAAACATTTTCTGCGGCAGTGCTGTTAAGTCCTCCTACATCCTCCCATGAAAGAATTTGAAGTTCTAGAGTTTGAGGTGAACCGTCATATGTAAAAGTTCTGTCAGGTAAAAAACTACCGTTTTCATTTCCCTCAGGATAATCCCAACTTCCTCTGGTAAATTTAAAAACTAAATCTCCAGGTGTAGGGTTAATAATGATCTCTAAATCGCCATTAGAATTCTCTGTCAAAATGTAATTTGGATCAGTAGGATCCCATCCTTGAAAGTTTCCTGCAATATAAATACCAGCTCCGTCAGGAGTGTTCAATGGAGTCTGGTTTACGACAATTGTCAATTGAGAAAGTGTGCTTAAACTAAGTGTAATGAATAGTATAGAGGATAGGATGTACTTCATTTATTTCGAGTTTCTATAGCTAAGCTAAGAAATATAAGCCACCATTTAGTCATTCTTGTGATTTCCAAAAATCAATAATCTATAGTTAAGGCAAGAAGAGCTAAATCTCCTCATTCAAAAGAGGTCTCAGGCTACTTAGAGTTTTGACTTCTCAGCCAGGTCAGTGCTTTTTCTTTATTCGTAAAAAACTTAGTAGGAATAGAAGGTGGGAAAAATCGAATATAGATTGAAGCACCTAATTTTTCAATTTGATCTTTAACTAATATGCCTGTAGCACTAAGGTGGTCCATGGCTATTCCGGTAGACAAGTATTTGTTGGCGGCACCTGTCTCTTATACACATCTGACGCTGCCGACGAATAGAGAGGTGTAGA
>CAJXOV010000485.1 GCA_913057815.1 uncultured Flavobacteriales bacterium | reverse complement strand
ACACCTCTCTATTCGTCGGCAGCGTCAGATGTGTATAAGAGACAGCCCTTAGCTAGTCCTGTTTCGATCAGGAAATCTTGTTTCAAATAATCAGGTTGAAGATTATTTTCATTGTTATTTTCAAATATTTTATTTCTATTGATACTGGCTAATTGAGTGAAGTCCTTAGCATATCCTTCAACATTCAGATTTAGCTTTTCAGTAATATCTAGCTCAAAACCTACCATTAAATGATTCGCTTTTTGCAACGCGTTTTCAATATCAACAAGATCTCCATTATCATTTACAAACGTATCTTGAATCTCTTCCGGAGCTGTTAAAAATCCATAGAACAAATTCACGACATCTCTATCGGAGTTTCCGCTAATAATATTTTGGGAATACATTCCTGCAGCTGCCTTGATTCTGAATCTTTCTGATGGCTTTATTTTCACTCCTAATCTAGGTTCTAATCTTCCTCCACTGATAGCAGAATAGTACTGAAACCTCAATCCCGGCTCAAAAATCACTTTATCCAGCTGCTTTTTATACTTTACATATAATCCCGCTTCTGTGGTATTTTCTAATTGTCCAATATTGATTCCTTGATCATTAAAAGTATCAAATTCAGTTTTTATAGTTTGAATTTGAACTCCATAATTAATGTTGTCATCACCGAGGATATATTTAAAATCCAATCCGAAATTAGCCCCACCAATCGAACTACTTCTTTTGGCATCTAATTCATCTTCTAATAATTCTATATAATAATTAGAGAATGAAAAGAATCCATTAATCAATACAGTAGAGGTTTGAGGAGAAACAACGAAATTGGCTCCAGCTCCCGTATTTTGCCAGTTAAAATCACTAATGGCTTGATAACGCACGTCATCATTAAAACTAAATCCGTACATGCTGAATTTACTCCCCGTAGCACCTCCAAAGGTTAGCTTTCCGTAAATATCCAAATAGTTAAATGGCAACCCTTCTTCATCTATATAATCATAGAGCACTTTACTTGACTCTTGAAGATAAGATTGTTTTACAGTTAATAGATAAGTTATGGCGCTTCCCGATTTATCCATTTTTTTCAATGGACCCTGTAGTACTGCTTTAGCTCCGAAAGGATTAATAGCCAACCTTCCTTTGTGTCTGTTCTTATTCCCATCTATGGTTTTCACATCCATTACAGAGCTTACTCTTCCTCCAAAATTCGCATTGAATCCACCAGTATATATATCTGCTGTTCTGATTATATCAGTTTCAAAAACTGAGAAAAGTCCTATAGAGTGAAAAGGATTATAAACCACCATTCCATCAAGAAGTACTTTATTCTGAATAGGACTTCCTCCTCTAATATATAGTTGACCACCCTGATCTCCTGTAAAAGTCACACCAGGAATTACCTGCATATACTGAGCTATATCCGGAGAACCACCAATACTAGGTAATTTTGATATCTCTTTAGGGGTTACAGTTTCTATTCCTATTCTTACTTCATTTTTTTGATCATTAAGATCACCGAAAACATCTGCTCCTATCAGATTAATAGCATCTTCAACCATTCTTTTATTGAATGTCAGCACCTCTCCTTTTGCCAAGGAAACTTTCTCTTTTTGTTCAGCATACCCTACCATAGTGTACACTACCTCGTAATCTCCTGCTGCCATCTTAGTCAAGGAATAAAAACCATCAATATTTGATGTGGTCGAGTACTCAGAATTAGAAGTAAATATATTGGCTCCTATCATAGGCTCCCCTGACTCCTTGTCATAAATAAATCCCTTTACAGCAGCATTTTGCCCCATTAAAGCAATTGACAGAATGAGTAAAACTTGTAAAACAGCAGCCTTTTTAAGAATTAACATGAATCTATTTTTTTCGGTGAGGCAAATGTAAATAATCAATTGCCCTAGAAGTATTAAAAACTGGTAAACTTAACACCTATTAGGAGGCTTAAATATGATTCTCTATATAATTACATTCCAATAATATCATCTCTAAATGTAATCCAGACTCATTCGCTTTATTCTGTGCGCTAAAGATTCACTTGAAAGTTTTTCCCTTAAACGATCTGTCATAATAGGAAAAGCAAATGGAGTAGGCTTCTCGGGGTAAGTGATGATCAGTGATTGGTTCTCCATTCGCTTCAGAACTTTCTTCAACCTTTCGTAATCCAATTGTCTAGACATAGCTTCCTCATAACTCTGCTTTAAAAGCAAATTGTTAGGATCGTATTCCGAAAAGACATCGAAGAATAATTCTGAGGAACTCTGTAGGTGTCTGTCTTTCACATTCCCTCCTGGGAATCCTTTGAACAACAAACCAGAAATGAAGGCAATGTCTCTAAATCTTCTTTTAGCCATTTCGGTAGCATTGACACTTTGCTCTATGTCTGCTAATAAATTCTCAGGGGAAAGAAGTGTTGTTAGCATTAACTCGGTTATGTCTAACTTTTGATCAGACAGGAGCTCAAATCCGTAATCGCTAAAAGCGATAGAAAAAGATATTGGCTTTAGCTTGCTCAGCCTGAAAGCCAGCAGAGATGCTATTCCCTCGTTAACAAATCGACCTTCAAACGGATATCCTAGTAAGTGAAAACCCTGATCCGTCTTAAAATATTCCATAAGAAATTCATCTTTAGTGGGA
>CAJXOV010000484.1 GCA_913057815.1 uncultured Flavobacteriales bacterium | reverse complement strand
AGAGCTTATACTACTCTGAAAGAAATAATAATTCACATTTAATTCTGGAGGCCGACACTATTCACTTTAAAGACATTAGTGTCAGCTATCTGAACATGGGATATCATAAATTAAATGATGATATCTCATTTAACTTAAATTCCTCAGAGATTAATCTAGACAACAATTTTAAAGTCAGTTATCCTGAGCTGATAGCCACAGGAAATAGACACGACCTCACATCCAACTTCACCTGGAACAACGGCTTAGAAAATACTTCTGGTGATATTAATTTTAATTTTCAAGTAGATTCTAGTAACTACATTCTAAAATGTAATGAAGGTTATATTAATGCAGGTCCTGAAAGATGGTCCTTTCTCCCAAATGGAAAATTTCTTACAGATGGTCAATTAATGTCTTTTGATAGTTTAAGTCTATTTAATGGTGAACAGAAGATATTCGTAGACGGCAGCCTCAATGAAAATCAGCAAACCAATTTTATCCTTGAAAAACTTGACATATCATCACTTAATTATTTCACTCCAAATAAATCTGCTCAACTCAATGGTGTTTTAGATGGAAATCTGATTATCTCTGATATTTCAAACTCAAATGAAGCCAACACACACTTTACACTAACGAACTTTAAACTTGATGATATAGTTCTGGGAGATTTGACAGTAAATGGAAATTGGTTATCTGCTCAAAAGCAGTTTTTTCTAGAAGGAGGACTGGTAAATCAGACAAACAGGCCGTTATCTTTTAGTGGATCTTACGACCCTTTTGAAAAAGAAAACCCCTTAGACTTCAAGATAACTGCTGACAAGTTTAAATTGAATTTCCTTTCATCCTTAGTGAAAAATGCAGTGAGCGAGTTTGGAGGTTCACTTTCCGGAGAAATCGATGTTGATGGAACTCTTTCAGAACCTCTTTTAAATGGATCTCTTCATTTTAATGATGCCCAAGTTAAGATTGATTATTTAAACACCTCATTTACTATTAAAGAAGGTATCGATATAACTCCGGATATGTTCATTCTTGAGAATATTGAGATATTAGATGCTGAAGGAAATAGCGGCCACTTGATAGGCTCCGTTGTTCATACTAATTTCAGAAAATGGAGTTACGACTTATTCATTGACATTGAAAAAACACCATTTCTGTGTCTGAACACAACTGAAGCACAAAACGAGTTATTCTATGGAAAAGCTTATGGTTCTGGGTTCATTAATATTTTTGGTTATGATGACTTTTTGGAAATTGGTGCTAATGCCTCTGCTGAAAAAGGCACCATAATAAATATGCCTCTAGGTAGTAGTGAAGAGGTAACTTTTGAAGACTTTGTAACATTTACTACTCCTATCGAGAAATCAATCTCTGATGGGTTAACGCAACTTCAATCTGAGTTTGACTTATCAATAGATCTTGAAATTGATGTAAAAAAGGAAGCTGTATTTAAAATGATCTTTGACCAAGTAACTGGCGATGTTTTAGAAGGTAGTGGAAAGGGACATTTATCACTAATCGTAAATGACGATGATGATTTTGAAATGTATGGCACAATAGAAGTGGTTTCAGGAGAATATTTATTTACGTTGCAAAACTTAATCAACAAAGAATTCGAAATTAAGCCTGGTGGTACAATTAGCTGGTACGGTGATCCATTTTTAGCTGATATAGACCTTGAAACGGTTTACAAGCTCTCTGCCCCTTTGTATGATATTCTCGGCTCGTCAGAAGAAAGCGAATCTTATAAAAAAAGAATTCCTGTTGAGCTAATCATGAATTTAAACGGAAAATTATTAAATCCAGGAATAGCTTTCGAAATAGACCTACCTACTACAGACGAAATTACCAAAGGGAGGGTAAGCAGTATAATTAGTACTGAACAAGAAAAGAACAGACAAGCATTTAGCTTATTAGTCCTTAAGAAATTCATACCAAACAACAACTTTAACGGGGTGTCTCACAGCCAGTTAGGTCTTGCGGAAAATAGTAGTGAATTTTTATCCAGCCAACTGAATAGTTGGTTGTCTCAAATTACAGATGAAGTAGACATAGGATTGAGTTATAGACCTGGAGATGAGATAAGCAGTCAAGAAATAGCACTCGCACTAAGTACTCAGCTATTTAGCGACAAATTATATATAAGCGGAAATCTTGGAGTTACCAGGGGTAATGAGCGAAACCACAACCCTAATACACTGATAGGAGATGTTCGATTAGAATACCTTTTAGGAAAAGATGGAAAAATAAGAGTCTTAGTATATAATGACACCAATAATTTTGATATCAGTTCGACAACTTATGACACTAATTCTACTCAAGGAGTGGGACTCTTGTATAAAGAAGAGTTTGAATCTTGGAATGAGTTTATCTCAAACTTTAAAAAATTATTAGGTTCGAATGAAAAGTAAATAACTGAAGTTGTTTTCACATTACCTATCCTTAAACCTTTCCTCTTTTTGGGTTAAACTTCTAAGATAATTATTCTAACATTCAATAAGATAACTTGGCTGATGCTAATATGAACCTAGTATTTAGTTTAGCGAGCATTATTAAATCACAACAATCTTTACGATGCCTTTCACTAGTTGATTACAGCTCGATCAATGAGTCCTTGAGTAATTGTCCATTATCAATTTATTTAGCATAAAAA
>CAJXOV010000483.1 GCA_913057815.1 uncultured Flavobacteriales bacterium | reverse complement strand
GCTTTTAAGTCGTTTAAAGTGTGAGTATCTGCTGGTGTGTCAATGAAGTGATATTTCCTATCCCAGATTACGATTCCTTCATCGTCTATTTTCACTAGCCAGCCTTGGCTTCTGGCAGTTCCTGACTGTTCTGTGATTTCTTCTTCAGGAATAAATTCTTTTTTGGTTCCTCCAGCTACATAATTCCCATCTCCTGAATGAACTATCTTATAAAATTGATTTTGGAAGGATTGGGCCTGGCCTAGACCAATTATTGTGTCCCAAACTATATTGGCTTCTTCATCCAATTTAACCACACGCCCAGAAATAAACCCATCCTCTGACAACCCAACTCCAGCGCCAACGAGGCTATTTTCAGAAGACCATAAAGCATCATTTATTGAAAAAGTAAGACCAGTTTCAAAAGTGTTAACCTCATTTCCTTCCGCATCTAACTCAATGAGAATTAAATCAACATCTGTGTCTCTTAGAAGTCCTATTAGGCCTCCATCGTTTTTGGGAATTAGGGTTTTACAAGACTCCGGATTAGCATCTGTAGCATAAAAATAACTCCACAGACTTTCTCCTTCTGGGGTCATGCGTTGTATCCAGCAGTCTGTTTGGGTTCCTTCTTTATAGATGTTGGTAGACACAAAAAACGAGTTGTCATCATTCATGCTAGGAGCTATAGCTATGGGCGCTATAAAATCTTCTCCGTATTCTTCTAAGTAAGGAGAGTGATATAGAATCACTGAAATGGTATCTCCTTCTTCATTAAAGTTGGCTATAAAACCCGCTGCGCTTTCTGTGTTTTCGTCATAGGTTTGGCCTAATGAGCAATATTGAACCAGATTGTTTACATATGTATTACCTGAATTATTTCTCATGTTCCAAAACCCAAATTCTTTAGAAAATTGCTGTTCGGATAAAAACTCTCCTTCCAAACTGAAAAAAGAGCTAAACATTAATTCCGTAAATCCTGAATCAGTTGCATAAACTCCATTACCGTATATTGAATATTTGTCATTTAACTCAGTAATTCCAACAAAAACATTGTTACTAGAGTTTACAGAATCCCTCACATTAAATCGAGTCTGGCCAAAACCATCAATCTCAGCCATGAGCATAAATCCAAGAACCAAGAATAAGGCAACGCTATGTTTCAAGAGTAATTTCAATTTTTTAAAACTACTGCTTTAAGTGTTAGTTTCAAAAAGAAGGGGTGAAATTGGGAGAATTCACTAATTCTCCTCCCCGCTGCCCCGGCCACATTCGATAAAAGCACTTCGACAAGAGCTCAGTATACCACTCAGTGCAACGCCTAAAGGGTGCGCTTGCACACTGGCTAAAATTCTTAAGAAATAGTATGGGTTAGGCTCGTCCATAAGACGATGGCCATACACGACTTGAGTTTGTTTCTTTGAGCTTTATTGAAGTTGATTTCATTCTTAGCGAGAGCTCGCCCCTTTAGGGGGTTAGGGGGAAGCGAAGAGGATAATGCAGTTATCAATTATCCATTATAAATTGACAATTAACCATTTACTCTCCAAAACTCATTCCCATGGCTTTGGCGGTTTGGATGAGGTAATTATTGTGGTCTACATAGTTGTATTCACTAGTAGCATCTTCTAAACTCACTGTTTCTAACCGGTTGTTTTTTAGTGCTACCATCTGCCCAAACTGCTCTTCTTTTACCATTTCAAAAGCTTTTACACCCATAGAAGTGGCCAGCACTCTGTCGAATGCTGTAGGTGTTCCTCCACGCTGTATATGGCCTAGCACGGTAGTTCTTATCTGAGCAGGACAGCCGGCTTCTTCCAGCTGTTTTCTGAGGTAATTGGCTATTCCTCCGTATTTGAAATGCTCGTCTCCGGCATCAGCCGATTGTTCGCCTACTGCTCCACCTGTTTTAGGTTTAGCTCCTTCGGCCACTACTATATTCACGAAGCTTTTTCCATGGTCGTAGCGGTATTTTATCTTTTCTAAAATGGTATTTAAATCATACGGAATTTCTGGAATCAGGCAGATTTCTGCGCCTCCTGCTATGGCTGTGTGCAGCGCTATCCAGCCTGCATCTCTTCCCATTACTTCCATGAGCATGACTCTGCTATGGCTGGCAGCAGTGGTTACTAATTTATCGAATGACTCAGTGGCTATTTGCACCGCAGTATTGAACCCAAAGGTTAAATCAGTGGCGGATAAATCGTTGTCTATCGTTTTAGGAACTCCTATGATGTTTAGTCCTTTGCGTTGCAACGCTAACCCAATCTTCTGACTTCCATCTCCACCTATATTTATAACTGCGCTAAAACCTTCTTCGTGAATAGTGTTAATGAGCTTCTCCGATAAATCTATGGTTGTCCAAGTTCCATCTTCTGTCTGGCTCGGAAATTCCAAAGGATTTCCTCTGTTGGTCGTTTTAATAATGGTTCCTCCTGTTACATGTATTCCAGCCGTGTTTCTTTTGGTAAGCTTCACTATGTTTAGTGGGTCGGATAAAACTCCGTTAAAGGCTTCTATGCTTCCCCATACTTCATAGTTTCCATCTGTGATAGCTGCTCTAGTAACTGCTCTAATGACAGCGTTAAGTCCGGGACAATCTCCGCCACCAGTTAGAACTAGTATTTTCTTTTTCTGTGAGTTCATTTGGGTTAAGGATTAGGT
>CAJXOV010000482.1 GCA_913057815.1 uncultured Flavobacteriales bacterium | reverse complement strand
AGAGAGGTCTCGTGGGCTCGGAGATGTGTATAAGAGACAGGAATTAGAGGCTACCGCTAAATTTGATATTGACGGTGCTCTTCTTTCTAGGGCTATAAACAAGTCACTTGTAGCTGCAGGAAATGATGACCTGAGGCCTGTGATGAGTGGTATATTTTTTGAGCTATACGAAGACAGCGTAAGATTTGTAGCTACAGATGCTCATAGATTAGTAAGGTATACTAGAACTGATATCTCTGTTGGAGGATCTGGTTCATTTATCGTACCTAAAAAACCTCTTAACCTTTTAAAGGGAATGGGTTCTTCAGCTGATAGTGTGGTAACTATAGAATACAATGATTCTAACGCTCATTTCACATTCGATAACGTTTCATTAATGTGTAGACTTATAGAAGGGAAATATCCTAACTATGAAGCAGTAATTCCTAAAGACAATCCAAATAAATTAACTGTAGGAAGACAAGATTTATTGAACTCTATTAAGCGTGTTTCTATTTTCGCTAATAAAGCCACTAATCAAGTAAGATTGAAAATTTCTGGTAGTGAGTTACACATATCTGCAGAAGATTTAGATTTTGCTAATGAAGCTAATGAAAGATTGACTTGTTCATATGCTGGTGAGGATATGGAGATTGGTTTTAATTCTAGATTTATTATTGATATGCTTGGTAACATTTCAGCTGATAATATCATTCTAGAAATGAGTGCTCCTAACAGAGCTGGAATTATCCTTCCTGAAGAACAAGAAGACAATGGTGAGGATATGCTAATGTTAGTGATGCCGGTGATGTTGAATAACTAGGATTCCTGCATGTCAAATGTGGTCGCCTAAAAGAAGAAATACGGATTTAGTAGAGCAAGCAAATTCATTTTACTTAAATAATAATTGGATTCTGAATGAAGGCGGGAGACTTACTTCTCTAGATGAAGTTAAATCTTCATCTAAAGAAGGAAAATCCCTCAATGGTATTTGGATATTCTAACTTCAATACCCTTGGCCAATTCTGAAATTGGAATCCCAAACAACCATGGAGATCCCGAATTTTCAGAAGGAAAACTAGTAGACTGTCCTTCTATGTGGATTAGAATTTTAACTCTAGAAGAAATAAATAAAACAGTAAGTCAGAACTTACCAGATTCATTCCTTTGGAAAAAAGGATATTTTCCGTTCGCGTATTATGATACCGTTGGGACTAACCTCTTTTTAAAAACAAGAAAAACAAATTCTCCCATCGTTTTATTCTATCCTCCATATGCAAAGGATTTATCAGCTTTAAATAACGATTCTGAAATAATCCTGCCAAACTTCAATGCATTTTTTAAATACGCCAGAAACACTAGTTTTCCAACTTAAAGTGAGTGAAAATGGAGGTTTTAAAACCCTCTATCAATTCCTTTACGCCTGAATTGTCGGTAGATTTTAACTACTGGAGTTTGGCCATTGGGTTTTATCGGATTAGAAGCGTCTCTTTCACTTTTCAGTAGTTCTAATTCCTCTTCTATCTCCCATCTTGTTTTAGGTCTTTCGGGCAACTGTTTTCTAAAAACAAAAGCTGATGCTAGTCCAGCTAAAGCTCCCCCTAAATGGCCTTCCCAGCTCACTCTTTCTTCAATGGGGAATATCCCCCAAATGATACTTCCATATAGAAAGATAACAACCATACTAACTCTTAACAATGCTGTATGTTTAATATCCATCATTCCCGCTGCAAACACAAAAAAAGCTAACCCATAAACTATACCACTTGCCCCTACATGGTTACTTCCTGGAACTCCTAATAAGAAAACGAAAATTCCTGAAAATAAGAAGATTATCGTCCATACCTTAAGAGCAACTTCTCTATAAAAGTAAAATAGCATTGAATTTAATACTGCAAAAGAAGCCGTGTTATTCCAAATATGGTCCCAGCTTCCATGTAGAAACGCCATAGAAAAAACTCCCCACCAATGTCCCCATTCTTGAGGATGATTTCCTTCACTTCTCCAGTGTAAAACGCCACCCCATTCTACTAGTATCTGCACACCCCATATAATGACTATAAAAAGTGCTGTGCTAAAGAGCGCATAAAAAATTCTATTTCTTTCTTGATTTTCCAACTTATTATTTTCCTTCTACTAATATTCTAAATGGTTCTTTTTCACAATTCATTTCTTCCAAGTTATATCCGGCTTTCACATCACTAACAGTAATATCTAGTGGACCTGGTCCATCATGAAAATGAGCCACTTTTATTCCGTTCCCCAAAGTATAATAGGATTCCCAGGAAAACTCTACTCCTCCTATTGGAATAATCTGAGTCCACATTTTATAGCTCTCTGGTGTACCATCTTCTGATAATTTCCATAAATAACTATCTCCTGGAGTACTTCCTCCTGAGGAATATGTAACTAAAAGTCTTTTTTCACCTTTGTAATCAAGTACTTCACGTGTAACTCCTTCATCGAAGGTTTTAAAAGGAGCTATTAACCAATACATATCATTATTAAAGAAGTCATTAGCCGATTTGAGTAAATCCATTTTTCTGGCTTCAGGGACTTTTTCCATTCCCACAAAAGCTACTCCTTCTTTAGTTCCCGGTTTAATAAAAACAGTATAATCACCTGTCTCTTATACACATCTCCGAGCCCACGAGACCTCTCTACATCTC
>CAJXOV010000481.1 GCA_913057815.1 uncultured Flavobacteriales bacterium | reverse complement strand
GACTTTAGAAATGGAAATCACGGAACTTGGAGCAGACGATGATTCACTCAGTTATGAATTGAAACTAACCAATCTATCCGGCCATAAGTTTCCCAGCGGATATCCTTCTAGAAGAGCATTTATAGAGTTTTTAGTGGAGGCTGACAATGGTGATACACTTTTTCATAGTGGGGCTATACAAGATGATTATGAGGTTTATGGACAAAACAACACCTACGAACCTCACTACACTAAAATTATTTCAGAAGAACAAGTTCAGATTTATGAAATGGTGATGGGAGATGTAAACAATGATGTAACTACTGTATTAGAACGAGCTGATCATCCTATAAAAGACAACCGTTTTACACCTAAAGGATTTACTTCAAGCCATGAAGTTTATGACACCACCTTAGTAGCGGGAACGGCACTTCTCGATGTCAATTTCAATTTCGAGGACAATATAGAAGGTAGCGGAACTGATAGAATAATTTATAAAGCTCCTATGAATGGATTTGAAGGTAATGTAAACGTAACGGCCCGAGTCCATTATCAATCTGTACCGCCAAAGTGGAATGAAGAAATGTTCATGTTTACTACTCCTGAAATAGATTCTTTTAGAGAAATGTATAATACTGAGGGTGCTGATCCTGTTTTAATCGAAGAAGTAACGGCTACGACATTCGTTCAATCAACAAATGAAATTGACTTCTCTGATTCAAGCTTTAAAATTTTCCCTAATCCAGTAAACGAGGGCGACATAATAACAGTGACCAGCGAGATATTTATTAGTCAAGTTGAGATTTATAGTCTCTCGGGAAATCTGGTTCACATGGAGTCTGAGCTAAGCCATAAAACGATAGAAATCTCGTCTGACTTAAGTGGTGGAGGCTACTTGATAAACATCATTTCTTCTAACGGAGAAAACCAAGTAAAGCAGTTTATAGTTCGTTAGGTTTAATAGCGTAGCAAAATATCTTCTTGAGATTATTCGTTAATATTTAGAAATCTGTAGTTATGAAATCTGTGTCCGTTATTCTGATTCTGTTGGGAGCCATTTGTGTTTCATGTCTAAACAATACTGAACCACATTCTGAAGAGAAGGCTCTATCACAAAGTTCATCCCTAATAAATGAAACTGGAACTTCAGTAGAGAGCAGATTCCTCTGCCCTACTGGATATAAAAGAGCTTCAGCAGATGAGTCTACATTCGCGACTTATCTTAGAAAATTACGTTTAAAAGAATTTGGATCACCAGTTACTCTATTTGACGGTTCACTAAAAATAAATCAACAGGCACATTTAAGCGTCATAGATCTTCCTATAGGTAAAAGAGACCTTCATCAATGTGCAGATGCTATCATGAGACTGCGAGCTGAATACCTTTTCGACTCAGGCCAATTTGGTGACATCCATTTTAACTTCACCAATGGATTCAAAGCTGACTATTCCACATGGAAGGCAGGAAATAGAATATCGGTGAGTGGTAATACTGTTTCTTGGAAACCTAGCTCTTCTTCAAATGGAACTTATAAATCCTTTTGGAAATATTTAGAAATGGTCTTTTCCTATGCTGGAACAGCTTCTCTAGATAAAGAATTAGCCTCCAAACCTATTTTAGAAATGAAAACCGGAGATCTACTTATTCAAGGCGGGTTTCCTGGTCATGCCGTAATTGTATTAGACATGTGTAAGAACGAATCAACAGGAGAGAAAATGTATATGTTAGCACAATCGTATATGCCAGCTCAAGAAATTCAAATTCTAAAAAACCCTTTAGATGATAGACTTTCTCCCTGGTATAAGTTAACTGAAGGTGAAATCATAAGAACACCAGAGTGGACATTTGAGAAAACCAATCTGAAATCTTTTTAATCTATTAGATCGTCTAAAGCTACAAACTCCCAGCTCAAGCCTACATCAGCTAACGTGTTAAATACAATAACAGAATCTGAAGGACTTTCGTTATTTACACCACAAGCTAAAAAATCTATTCCATTTTGATCTTTATACTCAAAAGTTCTTCTACGCGTACCAGCATCTCCAGCTAAACAAATCACATCGAACACTCCGTTATCTTTAAATCGAGTGAGAATCGGGTATACTTTCTCCATAAAATCATTGGGGAATAAACACCAATCGGAATGTTCGCACACTTCTACATTACTCACAGTTTTATCTAACCCTTCTAGCTCAGGGTGATCATAAGCCCAATACAAATAATGAGTTAGAATCACCAGGTGTTTGGTGTTCTTTAAGTCCAAGTTTCTAAGTCTTTTCACAAAGTAGTCACTGTTAAAAGGATCATCTGTCATGAAATAGTCAAAGGTGATAAAAGTGACAAGCCCATTACTATTCACCCTGAATGGATCTGTTTCTTGAGTATATGATCTTAGCAATTCTAAACTATCATCATCATGATTTCCCTTAACCCAAATAGAATTAGAATCTAAGAAACCAAATGTATCACAAGCTCTTTTGAGCCTTTCAGGTTCTTTAGATGTTTGACACAATACATCTCCCCCATGAATACTTAAATCGTATGATGCCCAATCTATTTTAGAAAAGCGATCATCAACCCTATCTTCACCTACTCCTGTGCACAATCTCGAATGAGAAACATAAATAAAACCTGTCTCTTATACACATCTCCGAGCCCACGAGACCTCTCTACAT
>CAJXOV010000480.1 GCA_913057815.1 uncultured Flavobacteriales bacterium | reverse complement strand
ATGTAGAGAGGTCTCGTGGGCTCGGAGATGTGTATAAGAGACAGGTTCTATTCTTGAATTCTTCTTCAGTTTTAACTACCTCAGGTCCGAATAGCTTATCGAATAACTCGGCATCAAATGTAGCCGGCTCTATATTTTTAATCTCTTTTACTCTGAACATGAAGTCAGATTTTACAGCTTTAGCTTCTGCTATAGAAAGTCCTAATAGCTTAGCCATATCCGCATCACTGGTAGCTAATTTACTTAGCTTAACAGTGATCTCATCTTCAGGCTTCACTCCTACTAGAGCCGTTTTAGTCTTCTTATCTTCTAAGTGTTCTAGACTGATGGTAGTCTCATTCATGATTCCACCAGGCTTGATTTCTTTTTTCTCTAACTCTATTAAAGTCCCGATTAAAAGATCATCGCTTCCACTAGTTTCTGGCTCAGACATTTTACCGTATCTCTTAGCCAAATCACTCATTTGTCTTTGGATAAGCTTGTCATCAACCTTTACTTTGAAATACTCATATTTTTGTTTCGAAGTAAGTTTTACTTCTACTTCTGGCGCTAAACCTACTTCATATTCAAAAGTAAAATTAGAAGGGTTGGCCCAATCTCCAGCTTGGTCTTTACCTGATTTAGGCAAAGGATTTCCTAACACTCTCAATTGAGTTTGCTGAATATGACTTGATAAAGCTGATTGAAGCACTTTATTCATTTCATCGGCTAACACACTTTTTCCGTATTGTTTTTTCACCAATCCCATAGGCACTTGACCTGGTCTGAAACCAGGAACAGTCATTTGTTTTCTAGCTATTTTTAAAGCGTTATCTACTTTAGATTGGTAATCTTCTGGAGTGAGCTCGATTTTTATAATAGCGTTTAAATCGTCAATGTTCTCTTGAGTGATATTCATTTGTGTTAGATATAAAACTGTTTTTAAAGTAAAAAGAGGAGCAGATTTCTGCTCCTCTTCATCTCCTGGTGCGGATGGAGGGACTCGAACCCACACACCTCACGGCACTAGATCCTAAGTCTAGCGTGTCTACCAATTTCACCACATCCGCATCGCTTCTTTGAAGCATCCCTCTTCTTTAAAAGGGAGCGCAAATTTACCATTTCTTTTTAAAATACTAATATTCTTATTCCACTTATTTTTCATTACCAATCTTCCGACTCCAATCTGACAAAACACTCTATATTTGACAGTGTGAAAACAAGCATGAAAAACTTTATCCTTTTTGGCTTTTTCTTGGGCGTAGCAATACATTGCAACGCACAATCTACTACTGAAATAGCTGGTGCCAGATATGGTGCACTCTCAAATACAGGAATAGCTGACAATAGCGTTTGGCAAGGATTACTTAATCCAGCAGGAATAATTACCGCTGAAGAGAGGTGGCAAGCAGGCGCATCTTACGTAAATAGATTCACTCTTTCGGAGCTTTCTTCTAGAGATTTAGTGGCTTCTTTAAAAGTAGGAAAAGGAAGATTTGGACTAGTGGTTCATAGCTTTGGGTACGATGCATATACGCAAAACCAGTTTTCAGGAGCTTATGCCATGGAACTAAGTGAAAAGCTACGTGCAGGTGTCCAATTGAATTATTTTAATGTTTCTATAGCTGAAGGATTCGGCAACTACTCTGCTGTAACTGCTAACCTAGGACTGCAATATGACTTCAACGACAAGGTTTCTGTAGGATTGGTGATTAAAAACCCTAACAGGTCTGAGTTATCTACTGAAGTAATGCAACAATATGTGCAGTCAGTAATTAGCGGAGGAATAAAGTATAAGCTAGCTGACAATCTTACTATGCTGGCTGATGTTTCTAAAGATTTGGATTTAGATCCTAATTTATCGGTAGCTCTAGAATACTCTCCGCTGGAAGTATGGCATTTACGTGGAGGAATTTCTACGTTAGACAGAGGACTTTCATTTGGGTTTGGTTATAGCCCAGCCAAATGGTCTGTAGACGTGGCTAGTCTTTATCATCAAGTTTTAGGTTTTTCACCAATGATCTCGTTTACTTACCGTAATGAGTAAGCAACTTCTATTAATAGTAAGCTGCATTTTAGTTAGCTCTGTAGTTTTTTCTCAATCCAGAAAAGAAAGAGAAGCTGCCAACAGGGCTCTTATAGAGGAGCGAATAGAATTACTGAATGAGGACTTGGACGAAAATGGAGATGTAGATTTAACTGCTTTATTCGATTCGTTTAATGCCCTGCTGGAGAAACCACTGAACTTAAACTCAGCTTCTGAAGAAGAATTAAGAGCGTTATTCTTTTTAAACGAAATTCAACTGCAAGCCATAATTACTCACCGAGAAAAGTATGGCGACTTCATTAGTATTTATGAGCTAAAGCAAATAAGGTCTCTGGATAAAGAGAGTATTTATCTGATGCTTCCTTTTGTAGAGGTGGCAGAAAAGATAGCTGTACCCAGAAAAAACGTGCTGAGCGTTTTTGAAGGAGGAAGAAATGAACTTTGGATGCGTTATCAACGTCAATTCCAAGATCAGCGAGGTTTTCTTCAAAACGAAGATGGTGAAACACCATTTAAAGGAACAGCCGACAGACTTTACATGCGTTACCGTTACACTAAAGGGAACCAATTTTCTTTAGGGATCACAGGTGAAAAAGATGCTGGGGAAGAATTTTTTACGGGTTCCAATGCCAACGGATTTGACTTT
>CAJXOV010000479.1 GCA_913057815.1 uncultured Flavobacteriales bacterium | reverse complement strand
AAGTGTTTATCATGTTTAGGAACTGTTTTTTTAGGCAACAATACCCGCATAGACTCGCCAACTAATTCCTCTGATGTATAACCAAACAAATCCAATATTCTCTGATTAGCTAGCAAGACTTTTCCTCTAGAATCAACCACCAACATTCCCTCACCAGCCCAATTAAATAGCTGTTTAAAGAAATCAGTATTTACAAAATCTATATTTCCCTGCTTCTTCTCTTTCATTGAGATTTAATTCTTTATGATATAAATCAGTTTTTTAATTGATGGATAACAAAACCCACTTCGAATGTCATGGACACCTTTGCAAAGTTAACAAGTCAAATTACATTCGAACGAAATTGATATTAATAGGTGGAACAAATAAAAAGTCTTCCAAGGCTGCTGAAATAAGTGCGCTAATATTCCAAAACTCGGTGCTTTCAAGTATTGAGTTTTTATATTCATTCCGTTCACCAGGTGTAGTTAGCTCACCCCTAATTGACATCAAAGATTTGCTTCTTCAAAATGCTCAACAAGAATATGCTAAGCTCTCCAATTCTATCAGCTCAAGGTTATCAAACAAAAAACTTACAGCGGACTTCAAAAAGGACATCTCTCCGAAAAAATTAGTTGATTATATAAATGAACATCATCAGCAATTAATTGTTTTAGGTGAGCCCGAAACTAAAGAAATAGAAATCTCCAAAGAGCTCATAGAAGTTAATCATTTCCTCAGTAGAACTTCCTGTTCAGTATTGATAATTCCTGAAAGTTCTCCAGCCGTTTTTCCAGAAAATGCTCAGGTAATATCCAATCTGTCTGCATTGAATGCATTAGAGTTACTCAAAGAACACCTCCCTTTTAAACCAGACCACCTCCGTTTAACTTCTATAAACCAAGGATGGCCAACTAAATCTGAAGATAAAAAAGAAATTCTATGTAAAAAAGTGAAAGAGAAGTATTACTCATTTTTACAAGAATCCTTCCAGCCTAAAGGTACAGACATTATAATTTTGGCTTTAGAAAAAACATCTAAAATTCCTCAGTTGGAATTGCATTGTTTATATGAGCTTTGTCTTAGTTCATTCCATGTCCCGCTTTTAATTATAAATCCAAAATTAATTGCCTCTGAAAGTGCAGAGAACAATAATGGATAGTGCCAAAAAGACATGTGTTCACTGTGGTGATTCCTGCCCTGATGATTCCATTCTATCTTCTGAACTAATCTTTTGCTGTTTTGGATGTAAAACAGTATTTGAATTATTCAACTCCAGCGGATTAGAAAAATACTATGAGCTAGAATCAGAGCCCGGTACTAGAATGAAAACGGAAGGTCAAAACCCTTCTTTTGCTTTCCTTGATTTACCCGAAGTTCAAGAAAAGTATCTACTATTTAAAAATGAAAGAATATCTAAGGTTTCTTTATTGCTACCTCAGATTCATTGCAGCGCATGTATTTGGCTTCTAGAAAATATGAACAGGCTTCATCCCGGAGTTATTTCTAGCATGGTCAATTTTTCTAAAAAGAATGCAGCTATTACTTACAATTCGGAAGACATCACCCTTAGAGAGTTAGCTGAATTATTAAGTAAAATTGGTTACACTCCAGATTTTTCTTCATCTAAAAACAAAGAAACTTCATCAGACAAAAGTCTTATATATAAAATTGGAATAGCAGGATTTTGTTTTGGAAATATCATGCTTCTAGCTTTTCCTGAATATCTTGGAATCGACAAATCATTCGATAAGTTCTCTAAGTTTTTCGGCTATCTAAGTCTTCTACTTTCTGCACCTGTATTCTTTTATGCAGGATGGGAATACATTCAAAGTGCATTCAAAAGTATCCAACAGAAATATATAAATATAGATGTACCTATCGCTCTAGGTATGCTTACATTAATGCTTAGAAGTGCATACGAGATAATATCAGGTACAGGAGTGGGCTATTTTGATTCATTGGCTGGATTAGTCTTCTTCTTATTATTAGGGAAATGGTTTCAGAAAAAATCCTATGATTCACTCACATTTGACAGAGATTACAAATCATATTTCCCCATAGCTGTAAACAAACTTGATACTGCATCAAAGCTGTTTTCTCCAGTAAAAATAGAAGAATTAGCTATCGGTGATATCCTAGAAATTAGAAATGGCGAACTTATCCCTGCAGATTCTACTCTAGTCAAAGGAGATGCCTTAATAGACTATAGTTTTGTTACCGGAGAGGCGGATTTGGCAGCTGTAAAGAACTCAGACCAAATTTATGCAGGAGGAAGACAATCAGGCACCAGTATTCAGGTTAAGACCAAAAAAACCGTAAACAACAGCTACTTAACTGAACTATGGAATAAAGAAGCGTTTACCAAAAAAGAAGAATTGCTGAATTTAAGCTCACTAAGTAATAAAGTGAGTAAATATTTCACCATAATAATTCTATTAATTACAGCTTTCACAGCCATTTACTGGTACTTCAGTGATATCGATAAATTATGGAATTCGGTAACTGCTGTTTTAATAGTGGCCTGCCCATGCGCCCTCGCGCTTAGTGTTCCTTTTACTTTAGGAAGTTCTACTAGAATTTTTGGTCGTTTAGGTCTTTACCTAAAAAGCTCAGATGCAATAGAAAAAATGGCCAAGATTAGTTCTGTCGTTTTTGATAAAACAGGAACTATTACACATAGAAATGGATTTG
>CAJXOV010000478.1 GCA_913057815.1 uncultured Flavobacteriales bacterium | reverse complement strand
ATCCAATTATAGGTATATTTTTTGACAAACCCAGGAGTAAGCAAAGGCCCTTTTCCAGTGATTCTTATCAAGGCCATTTGAAGTTTAGCTATAATCATCATTAGTGAAAGAGGAATTCCAATTAACCAAGTCTTCCTTTTACCAACTTCATAAACCTTTCTAAATAAATCCTTGTAAGTAGCATTTTCACCTCCTAGTATATAGTTCTCTCCTGATTTCCCGTTTTCCATGGCCAAAACATGTCCGTTAATCACATCTTTAACAAACACATAATTCCCGCTGGCATTTCCGTTTCCTGGATACACATGCCATTTACCTTCATCGTATTCTTTGATCATTCTAGTAACTGAATTACTCTGGCTTAGTTTTCCCGGGCCATAAACACGTGTAGGATTTACCAGTACTACATTTAGTTTATCAGTTTGAACAAGTTTCTTAATTTCTTTTTCGGCTTCTTCTTTACTTAGCTCATAATCTGTAGTGAGAGCTGTCCATTTAGTAGATGTTTCTGTTACTGGGGTTAACTCCTGAGCAGGACCAAAGACTCCCGCAGTACTGGTCACCACGGCTTTTTTAACTCCACATTCAAAAGCAGTTTTTATTAGCTGAATGTTATCCCTAACATTGATTTTAAAAAATAAATCAGGGTCTTTATCCCAAACCTGAGCGAAAGCCGCCAAAAAATAAGCTTGTTCACAACCAACGATTGCTTGCCTTACAATTTCAATATCATCTAGTTCTCCTTCAAAGAAAACAATGGAACTGTGATTTACCTCTCGAAGAGCTCTTTCTTTAGACCTCACTAATGCGTGAACAGTATTGCCTGATTCAGCTAAGAATGTGGCAAGTTGTGATCCTATAAATCCAGTAGCACCAGTTAGAAAAATCTTCATGATTTATCCAATTTCATATCAGGATGTGCCCTTAAGCTGAAGAATGAGCTACTAGCAGCTTGTGTAAAATGAATGATCACAGCGGCATAAAACACTCCAGTTCTTTCTACTATTATGCACAACAAAATTCCCAGAGGGATAGAGGCCAAAGTTTCTTTCAGCCCTTTAGGAATGTGAACCAGTGAATATAATGCAGTATTAAGAACTAAAGCCGGCCAAAACTCCATCACATCTCTAGAACCAAAAAACAAAACACCTCTAAATAGCCACTCATATCCTAACAGGTATAAGAACCAAGTAAAGTACTCCTTGCGTTGCAATGATTTACTCCAGATTTTTTCTCTTATCTGAGGATAAATTTTAAGATTCTCAGAGGATTTTGCGTTGAAGTAATTCATAGGAATCAAAAACGCAGCAAAGCCAAGAATCCAATAAAATGATTCAATAGGAAAGGACCATTTAAGTCCATAATCTGCAAACGACAAATCGCAGGTAAAGACTAAAATAAAAACAGTCATTAATGGAATAATCCCCATCCATAAAAAGCCCATGTATCTCATGTTCAGTACATCAGAAGTAGGTCTGTTTTCCATTTCTCCTTTTTCATTTTTAGCCGAAAAATAGTATCCTACATAGCCTATAAGAGTTAACGAAAAGGCTGTTATAGCTGATACTTCAGAAATAGGTATAGATAGAAACATCAATTAATAAGTTGAAATTTTTCGCGAAAATACCATTTAGATTTTTATTAAATTATTAATTAAGAATCATAGATGAGTATAAAGTCGAGAGATTTAATTGAAAAGTGTACAATATACTCACAGTCAGAAAAGAAGATAAAGATGAAGAAAGTATATTTAGTTTTAGCGTTAAGTTTTTCATTAGTGTTAATGTCTCACGAAAACGGGCCTGCTGAAGAAGTGAACAAGGATAGATCAGGATCACCTGATGGAGATAATGTTTGTTCCCAATGTCATAGTTCTAACAGTTTTTCTCCTATGATTGACCTTGTAGTTATGAATTCTGAGGGAGAACACGTTAATTCTTATATACCTGGAGAAACATACTTACTGGAGTATTCAGTAGTAGGTACTTCAGGAAATCCTCTCGCATTTGGGTTCCAAAGCACAGCATTAACTGATGAAAACGCTAATTCAGGCACATTTACTAATCCAGGTGTACAAGCTCAATTAGAAACTGTGACCAACTCTAATGTAACTAACAGATCAGTGGTAGAACATAGTTCGCCAACCTCTTCAGGAATCTGGGAGGTGGAATGGATAGCACCTTCGACTTTTAATGGAAATGTTACATTTTACTATTCAGGAGTAGCTGTAAATGGAAATAGCATGTCTAGCGGTGATGGATATGACGGTGGAACTACGGTAATTACTCCAGACTTTGATAGCTCAGTTATTGAAGTAGGTGAAGAGAATAATATTGAGTTAAGAATATCTCAAGTTGGAGTTGAAATATATAGTAATAATGACTCTAATATTGATGAAGTTGAAGTCTACAGTGTTTCTGGAAGGTTAATTTCTCAAAAGTTAACTTCTTCTGCTACACTTCGTTTGAGTGAGTCAGACTTAGTTTCAGGAATAAATATTATTGTATGTCGTTCAGGAAAATACACTCGTACATTTAAGACTTTTAATTAACCATTTTTCTGGTTAAATCAATAGCCTGCTGGTATATACTAGCAGGCTTTTTTCGTTAGCTTTGCAACGCATTTAAAGTAATACCTGTCTCTTATACACATCTGACGCTGCCGACGAATAGAGAGG
>CAJXOV010000477.1 GCA_913057815.1 uncultured Flavobacteriales bacterium | reverse complement strand
TGTAGAGAGGTCTCGTGGGCTCGGAGATGTGTATAAGAGACAGGTGTGGATCCGCTACTGATACTGTATTTCATATTATGAACCCAACAGATATCCAACTTCAAGTAGATGAGTTAGAACCTCAAGTTTGTCCTGGAGAAACTATCCAAGTAAATCCGACAATTAATCTAGAGTTTTATGATTTAGATGCTGTTATTACTCCTACAGCTGATGTAGATTGGAATCCTCAAGCAGAAACACTTGTTATCGGAGAAGGAGTTCCTGCTGGTGATTATACAGTTGTATTCACAGCCACAGGAGATTGTGGACAAGATATAGCTATAGCTAACTTCTCAGTTTTTGAGTTTTTCTCTGCAGAGTTTGATATTTCGGGTTTTACATGTACAGATGAGGAGATTTCTTTTTCTCCTATAAATGCAGGAGATTTATCAGGATTTGAATGGGATTTTGGAGATATGATTACAGCTAATAACCAGTTTCCTGTGCATACATATGATTCTCCTGGTAATTACGAAATTTCTCTTTCTGCATTTCATTCAGGAGCTAATTGTCAAGTAACTTATACTGATGAAATAGAAATAGGAGGAGATCAGGTAATTATTACTCCAGGAAACATTGGATATTGTGGAGCCAGTGAAGCGGCTTATTCAGTAAACTTTGAAGATCCACAGGAGGTAGTATGGAGTATTACTAATCCTTATACCGATGAGGTTTTAGAATACCTGACTGAAAGTACTCCTGTTCTTGAGTTTGATTTTGATGAGGATTCAGATGTTGTAGTTGAATATATAATAGACGTGTATGCACTTGATTCATTTGGATGTCCTAGTGAACAAACTGTAACTGCCGAGGTTTTTCCAGCTCCTAAAGCTGAAATTGGATATAGTGTGGTTTCAGCCACTAGTAATGTTTCATCCGACTTTAGCCCAGGTTTATTACAGGTGTTTTTAGGTATCCCATGCAGTGATGTTCAAATTGACTTTTTTAACCGTGAATCGGCAAATAACTGTTTTTGGACAAATGATCTAGGAGAAATGTGCGGAGAATCTTTTGATAATTGTTCTACGTTAAGTTTCTGTACAGATACTGAAACCTCAGGACAACTTACCCTTCATGTAGACAATGAATATCAATGTTCCGCGTCAGATGTTTTAGATGTAGCATTTATTTGTGCAGATGAGGTTACGCTTTATGTACCTAATTCGTTTACCCCAAATTATGATGGAATAAATGATATATTCCAATATACCTTCACAGGAGTAGTTGATGATTTTGAGTTGTTGATTTTTGACAGATGGGGAGAAGTAATATTTAAATCTAAAGAGCTATACGATTACTGGGATGGCTCAGATGAGAGAGGAGATTACTTCGTGCCAGATGGAGTATATAATTGGCGAGTAACTATTAATAGCGAAAAGACAGATGCTATCATTAGAAAAGGACATGTCTCTATTATGAGATAGATTACTTAGATTTAAGTTTTTGTTTTAAATATTAGATTTATGGAAGAAGTTACACAAGAAGAAAAGAGCTTTCTAGCTAAAAAGTTTAATGAATTCAGGTTAGCTGGGTTGAAGTCTTACGGGAGTTATTTGGATACTGAACTTAAAAACAGCGCTGATAAACCTATTAAGGCAGCATATCATAAGTATATTCAGAAGGAATTGGATAGAAATACTAGCCAAATCGATGAGCTTAGTTAACTTGTATTTCAGACTACACTTTTCTTAATTTTAACAGATTAAGCTTACAGTTTAACATGTTTCCCACTACAAAAGCGAAATTCTGATTAACAATGGTGCCATCAGTAAACATTGCTGGTTCCCATTTTGGCATGTTTGTTAAAGTATTTACCAATAACGTTTCTATGTTTTTGTCTTTAAAGAAAGGGTCTACGAGTTGGATATTCTCAATGTCACCTTTGGTAGTTACTGTAAAAGTCAATGCAGACATGTCGTATCCAGTATAAGTCCCATCTGCTATTTTATCTATTGCATTTTCCTTGAGGTATGAAATAAGGTCATCGTAACCTCCAGGATATTCGGCATTTATTTCTGGATTTTGTTCTACGGTAAATTCTATTTTCTTAGGATCATTTTCACTCAGGCTATTGTTTGGGATATACATAATTTTAGCATGTATAGGAAAGCTTGTGTCGGCCTTCTTGATTAGTTCTCTCTGCTCTATAGTTAGATCATGTCCATAACCTACCACTGCTTTTTTAGTGCCGTCTAACGAAGCTGAAATTTGAACAGAAATGTAAGAGTCTATCCATGATTTCTTAAAAGTAGAATCTAAATCAGAAATAGTTAAAGATTTTAAAAGGTCTGCTTTGTCTAAGGATAAATGAGGGTAGCTTACACTGATTTCAAAATGGATCCCTATTGAATCAGTATTGGTGCTCGAAACTTCAGAAACGATACTTTTATCCTTGCAATCACCTGAATTTGTTACTGACGAGTTTTGAGAAGTACACGCACAAAGGAGAATAACACCAAACAGTAAAAAATGATTAAAGTAGGATAGGTTCATTACATTGTTTTTAAATTCTAACTAAAGATACGTCCTTGAGAGGGTAAGATGTATTAATGAAGAGTAAATTAAAGTAAATGAGTGTTAATAGTGTTTGTAGGCTGTCTCTTATACACATCTCCGAGCCCACGAGACCTCTCTACATC
>CAJXOV010000476.1 GCA_913057815.1 uncultured Flavobacteriales bacterium | reverse complement strand
ATGTAGAGAGGTCTCGTGGGCTCGGAGATGTGTATAAGAGACAGAAAGATAACACTAAAATATTATCGCGTAGCAATGTTTCTAAGTGTTTCTTAATAACAATCACCTTTTGAAAGACAATAATCAGATTATTCAATCCGCTAAAAGAACACTTCAATTAGAAGCCTCTTCGGTGTTGGGTTTAGTAGAGTTCATAGATGAACACTTTTCTAACATAGTAAATCACGTGCATTCCATGCAGGGAAGGTTGGTTATTTCTGGAATTGGGAAAAGTGCTATCATAGCCCAAAAGATAGTGGCTACTTTAAATTCTACAGGAACACCGGCTATTTATATGCATGCTGCAGATGCTATTCACGGAGATTTGGGATTAGTATTAAGTGATGATGTGGTTCTTATTATTTCTAAAAGCGGAAACAGTCCTGAAATAAAAGTACTAAGTTCATTGGTAAAGTCGCGTGGCAATACTCTTATAGGAATGGTAGGGAATATGACTTCTGACCTTGCTTCTAAATCAGATTATGTGATGAACACCACTGTGAGTGAAGAAGCCTGTCCTAATAATCTAGCACCTACTTCTAGCACTACTGCACAGATGGCTATGGGAGATGCTTTGGCAGTTTGTTTAATGGATTTAAAAGGATTCGGTTCTGAGGATTTCGCAAAGCACCACCCTGGAGGAGCACTAGGGAAAAAGCTATTTGTTAGAATTAGTGATGTTCTTTCTGAATCATCTACTACAGTAAGTCTAGATACTAAGATTAAAGATGTTATTTTGGCCATTAGTTCTAGCAGACAAGGAGCCACTACAGTAATTAATGGTTCCAAGATAAAAGGAATTGTCACTGATGGTGATTTAAGAAGAATGCTAGAGTCTAATACTGATATAAATACAGTGTCAGCAGCAGATATTATGACTTTAAATCCTAAAGAAATTGATCATGACGAATTAGCTGCAGAAGGCTTTAGAGTAATGGAAAAACACAATATCACTCAACTAGTGGTAACTGAAAACAACGAATACAAAGGGTTAGTTCATCTTCATGAGATATTAAAAGAGGGAATTTATTAATGAGTGAAGAAAAAGAAATGAGTTTCTTAGATCACCTGGAAGAGCTTCGTAAGAGGTTGATCTGGATTGTACTGTCTATAGCAGTAGGGGGAACGCTTATGTTCGTTTTTCAGACTGAGGTAGAATCAGTATTAAGTGGTCCTCGAGACTCTGATTTTGTTACTTATAAATTGTTGTGTAAAATTTCTCAGGCTACTGGCTTAGATGATTCTCTGTGCTTTACTGATGTTGATTTTGAACTGCAGGGAACTACCATGTTGGCCAATTTTACAGCGCATTTTATGGTGAGTATCATTGGTGGTATTATTCTAGCCTTTCCCTTTATTTTTTATCAATTGTGGCTTTTTATCAAGCCTGGATTGAAGAAGAATGAAGTATCTGCTGTAAATGGGATTTCTGTAGGAACGAGCCTTTTGTTTTTTAGTGGAGTTTGCTTTGGCTATTTTGTTCTGGCGCCACTGTCAGTCAGGTTTTTGGGGACATACGAGTTTGCGGGAGCAGTAATGCGGCCGAACATTATGAGTTATATAAAACTAGTGGCATCTCTGTCATTGGCTACAGGAATCATATTCCAGTTGCCGGTAGTAATTTATTTCTTAGCTAAAATTGGAATTGTAACCCCTGAGGGGTTAAGGAAATATAGAAAACATACATTGGTAGCAGTTTTGATTTTGGCTGCAGTTATTACACCTCCTGATGTGTTTAGCCAAGTACTAGTGGCATTTCCTGTGTTGATCCTTTATGAATTTAGTATTCGTATAGCAGCTAGAGTGCAAAAGAAGGAACTGTCTGATGAGACCGGGTTAGAGTAAATCTTATTAGGATTTCGGCTCTATAAAGTCCCATTTATTTCCATATAAATCTTCGAACACCGCTACTTTTCCGAATTCTTTTTCGGTAGGTTTCGTAACGAATTTGACTTGGTGTTTTTCCATGTGATTAACGTCTCTCTCGAAATCATCGGTATACAGAAACATAAATACTCTGCCGCCAGTTTGGTTTCCTACAGCTGCTAGTTGGGCTTCATTTTTAGCTTTAGCTAATAATAAAGCGCACTGCTTATCTCCAGGTGGAGCTATGATTACCCATCTTTTTTCCGGAGATCTTTGTGTGTCTTCTAATATTTGAAATTTTAGCACTTCAGTATAAAAGGTTAGAGCTTCATCATAGTCTTTAACCATTAAGGTCACTCTAGAAATGTATTGGTTCATGATCTAATGCTTGTCTGTTCTATTTTGGATTAAGCTTTAGCATACTTGAGCTGTACCAGACCAGACTTGTATTGTTTGCTCTCTAAAGCTTCTAGTTTGATAGACTCTATGCCTCCTTTGAATAATCGCTTGCCATCTCCTAAAATCATCGGAACTACTGAAATGATGTATTCATCTATCAGGTTTTTATCCATCAGTAATTTCACTATTTCACCACCTCCATCACAGTAAATGTTTTTTCCGTTTTCACTTTTTAGCTGGGTGATTAGTTCTTCCAAATCTCCATTATAGAAAGTTACTCCATTTTCAGGGTCTCTATTTTGTCTGGTGATGACATAGCAGTTATACAACTGTCTCTTATACACATCTGACGCTGCCGACGAATAGAGAGGTGT
>CAJXOV010000475.1 GCA_913057815.1 uncultured Flavobacteriales bacterium | reverse complement strand
CGGCAGCGTCAGATGTGTATAAGAGACAGCGAGATAAGAGTTCTCATCGAGATCTTTTTTCCATTTTTTAACGAGTCTCTCAAAATCAACTCCGCTATATACCTCATCCTCGTTTAGCCTAAAAGCTATAGGGAAAGGAACTCTCTCTTTAATTGCCGAAGAACTAACATTAGTCGAAGTTTTTTTAGGCTCAGAAGAACAACTTGTCCAAACAAATGACAATAAAAGGGATGCTAGAATAAGATTTTTCATAGAAGAAATAATTATAGTACGAAATTACTGTATAATCCTTTTTTACAAACGTAGAGTCTTCATTTAAAACCTAATTTTATGCATTGAATATTTACGAAGAAAACGAAATCAAATGAGAATAGTATCTTGGAATGTAAACGGAGTGAGAGCGATCGTTAAGAAAGATTTTTTTGAAAATTTAGAAAAGATTGGAGCCGATATTATTTGTCTTCAAGAGACTAAAGCACAAGAAGACCAAGTGCATGAAGCTCTTTTCGGTTGCGGATATGATATAGTTGCTTATTCAGCAGAGAAAAAGGGGTACTCTAGCACAGCCATATTAACCAAGGGAATTTCTCCTATTAGTATTCAAAAAGGGTTAGGAATAGAGGAACACGATAATGAGGGAAGAGTTATTACAGCTGAATTTCCGGATTTTTATGTAGTTACTACTTATGTGCCAAATTCTAAAGCAGGTCTACTAAGGCTTCCTTACCGAAAAGAATGGGATGCGGCACTTTTGGCTCATTGCAACGCTTTAGAAAAGAAAAAACCGGTGATTCTTAATGGAGACATGAATGTATGTCATCAAGATATAGATTTGGCTAGACCAAAACCTAATTATAATAAATCTCCAGGTTATACCCAAGACGAAATAGATGGGATGTCTAATTTTATAAATGCTGGTTTTAAAGATTCTTTTAGAGAGTTACATCCGGCTGAAGTTAAGTACTCTTGGTGGAGTTTTAGAGGAGGAGCTAGAGAGAAAAATGTAGGATGGAGGTTGGATTATATGCTTGTATCTGAAGCGTTAATGCCCTCAGTAAAAGAGTCATTTATTTTAAATGAATTTTACGGATCTGACCATTGTCCTGTGGGAATTGATTTAAATTAAACGCCATATTAGGGGCTTTTTTCGCGTTGCAATTTGGAGTGCTGATAATTATAAACATTTGCTTTATATCCAGCCTAAATCAGTACTTTAGTAAAGTAATTTACCTGAACGTATGTATATAATATTTGACACGGAGACCACCGGTTTACCTAAAAACTGGAATGCTCCTGTAACAGACTCAGATAACTGGCCAAGACTTGTTCAATTAGCTTGGCAGCTTCATTCTTATGATGGAAAGTTAGTTAGCACAGGAAACTTTACGGTGAAACCTGATGGATTTGATATTCCGTACAATGCGGCTAAAATTCATGGAATTACCACAGAAAAAGCATTAGAAGAAGGTATAGAATTGGCCGAAGTCTTGAATCAGTTCAATTCAGATTTGGCGAAGGCAGAATATGCCGTTGGTCATAATGTTGAGTTTGATATCAACATTGTCGGAGGAGAATACCATAGAGATAATAGAGATTTCGAACCTGTAACACTTAAAAAACAACTAGACACTAAAGAATTTGGTACAGAGTTCTGTCAAATTCCAGGAGGGAGAGGTGGCAAGTTTAAATGGCCAACACTTACTGAGCTTCATCAAAAACTTTTTGACGAACCATTCGATGATGCACATGATGCAGCTTATGATGTGCATGCTACAGCCAGATGTTTCTTTGGACTGGTTAGTCACAATGTGATTCCAAGAGAAGAGGGATTCAGTGCTGTAACGTATCAAGCTCCAGACTTAGATCAGTCTAATTTCAAGAAAGCTAAAACAGAAACTTCAACTCCAAAACCGAGTGAGTCGATTATTCAAACTCCCTCAGAAAAAGTATCAAGTGAAGTAGCAGATGTTCCGTTTGTCCATCTTCATTGTCATTCTCAATTTTCTATTCTTCAGGCTACGTCTTCAGTTTATGATTTAGTAGGGGCGGCTAAGAAATTAGAAATGCCAGCCATAGCTATTACAGATCATGGAAACATGATGAACACGTTCTCATTTGTTAGAGAAGCTGAAAAACAAGGAGTAAAGGCTATAGTAGGATGTGAATTTAATATCTGTGAAGATCACACGAATAAGTCTGTAAAAGACAATGGTTTTCAAACAGTAGTAATAGCCAAGAATAAAAACGGGTATCAGAACTTATGTAAGTTAAGCTCTAAATCATTCACAGATGGTAGTTATTATGTACCGAGAATAGATAAGGAGCTGCTGCTTGAATTTAAGGAAGATCTTATTGTTTTATCTGGAGGACTGTGGGGAGAGATCTCGGGTAAAATTCTAAACGAAGGTGAAAAACAGGCTGAAGAAGCTTTTGTTTGGTGGAAAGAGAATTTTGGAGATGATTTTTATGCCGAGATTATAAGACATGGTGTTGAAGAAGAGACTGTAGTCAATAAGGTGATTCTAAAGTTTTGTGAGAAGCATGATGTAAAACCTGTTGCTACTAATAACACTTATTATACGGCCCAATCAGAGGCTGAAGCACATGATATTTTGCTTTGCGTAAGGGATGCTCAGAATGTAAGCTGTCTCTTATACACATCTCCGAGCCCACGAGACCTCTCTACA
>CAJXOV010000474.1 GCA_913057815.1 uncultured Flavobacteriales bacterium | reverse complement strand
CGTCGGCAGCGTCAGATGTGTATAAGAGACAGACCTACACTTGGGAATTAGACATATCTTCTGGCAGTTATGTGCTTTCATTGGTTGATGGAAATAAGGTATTGCAAAGCCAGAAAATCATTATAGAATAAATGAACCCCAAACCCCAAACTATGAACCATAAAACTGGCCTATGCGTAGGACTTCCTTTAGGAGTGTGTGAGCCTGTGTGTAAAGGAGAGGCGTGCGAAGAGGAGTGGGCATCTGGCTTTTATTATTGTATTATTCAAACCAATACTGATTCATGGCACGAGAAAATAGAAATAATCCATTGAGAATGCAGCGTTTTTTATGTGTTGGAATCTTTTTAATGCTTTTTATATTCTTTAACTATTCTGTATATGGTCAAAATTATTATAACAAGAGGTTCGTTGTCTCGGAATTAAGTCTTGGAGTTCTTATTAAAGAGCTAGATTCTGTGCTTAACATAGCGTCTATTGGGAACAATGGCGATACTTTTTTGACATGCTTTATTACACTAGATAATCAAGGAGGTTTAGCGGACTCTTTGTGTTTAGGGTCGGACGAAACCTCAGCATTTGGTTTTCTTCCAGACGGGGACGGACATTCTAGTATTAATAATAAATTATTAAGCTTTGGTTCACATATCTTTCCAGGAAACCTAGGGGGGGGGTGGTATTTAGTGGTAAATCAAATCGGTGAAGTAGAGAGGGAAAGGAGGTATGTAAGTCCAATGTTTGATGAGAAGTTAGGTAACTCCTCCGCTATATCTGTAAGGTACGATGGCTATTTGAACAATGATAACCATGTCTTTTTAGCTTATGCTGGCGCACCTAATCAAGAAGAAACTCAAGCGGACGCAGGAGTCATCTGCTTTGATGAAAATGATGAAATGCTTTGGGAGAAGCAGTGGGTGACAGAAGATAATGAATGGCCAAATGCTCTTACATTTTATAATAATTCTTTATTTGTAGCCATAGAACAGAATCCAGATATATACTTAGTTGATACTGAAGTATCAATATATAAGCTAAACCCTGAAACTGGAATTATTGAAAATGAATGGCATGAACCATGGGGTTTTAACTTTACCCAAGCAAGTGAAATGATTTCAGTAGAAGACGGAATAGTAATGGTAGGCTCTGCTCTTCAGGAACCTGGTCAATGGACTGATGCCTGCGTATTAAAAATTAATGACGAGGGAGAAGAACTATGGCATACCATCATAGAAAATCCAGATACAACCTACCGTAGGTTCTTCACAGAAGTAGTCCAAACTACAGACGGGAATTATGTAGCTGCTGGAGAATGGAAATACAGACTACCAGAGTTTGATGAAGAAAATGGAAATTTTAATGATGACGGTTGGTTAGTGAAGTTTGATGCACTAACTGGAGCCATACTGTGGGATAGAAAATACCACTACATAGAAGACACCAATGATGAGCATGAAATCTATGACCTTACCGCTTGTTCAGACGGTGGAGTAGCCTTTGTAGGAGAAGCATTAGACCTCACCATTAACGGTGACCCAGACTATGAGTATCCGCTACAGCAGGGCTGGGTAGTTAAAGTAGATGAGCACGGCTGCGTAGTTCCTAACTGTCAAAACAGTGTAGATGAACTGGAAAAAGAAAGAACACACTTTATAGCAGGGCCTAACCCAGTGCCAGCAGGACAGGAGTTACACATCTACTTGCATGAACACTCCACAGGCGGTCAATTCATACTCACAGACACTCAAGGAAAAGAAGTAAAACACTTCACAGCAGCCAGCAGTAGCACTACCTATTCTTTCTCTACATTAGGCCTGTCTTCTGGAACTTACGTGCTTACTTTAATGAAGGAAAACGAACTATTGCAGCGCGAGAAAATCATAGTAGAATGATACTCTATTTTTGTAAAGATTTAGCAGTGCGCAAGCTCGCCCCTTCAGGGGATATGGGAGTAGCGCAGTCAGCAGACCACCTATTGAATATTTACTTTAACTTAGGAGCTGATCCTAATTTTAAAGGCGCGTTGCAAATTTTTGACAACACAGGAAAACTAGTTCACTCCGAAGATATTCAAAACAATCAACAGATGTTTAGTTTAAATACTTCTGATTGGGCCAGTGGAATTTACCAGTGTATCATTTCAGGTGAAAATCAAAAATGGCAAGAAGCCATAGAAGTAATTCATTAATGAATAAATTTTCTTTTTTCTTTCTAAGTGCTACTTTTTTAATATTTAGTACTTCTCATAGTCAGACTTTCAATAAAAGGTTTGTGGTTTCTGAGCTAAGCGAAGGTCAGTGTATTATTTCAAATGAACTAGGGTTATTTGTTATAAGCGTAGGGTATAACAATGAGAATTTTTTGTCATGCCATGTTTCTTTTGATATCGATGGTGATGTTATTAATTCACAGTGCTTTGGCGAAAGCGAACCGTTTTCTTATGGGTTTATCCCTAACGCTGATGCACAAAACCAATTTGGTGATGAATTAATGTCTTTGCATAGTTTTATATTCCCAGAAGGTATTGGAGGAATGTCATACAATCTTTTTAATAACGAAGGGGTCATAGTGAGAGAACACAGATGGCTTAGCTCTTTTTATGAGGAAGAAAGTGGACCTGAATCTGCTTTAGCCCTCATGAGGGATGCTATTTTACTAGAAGACGGCACCATATTCGTTTCTTATGATGGTTC
>CAJXOV010000473.1 GCA_913057815.1 uncultured Flavobacteriales bacterium | reverse complement strand
GTAGAGAGGTCTCGTGGGCTCGGAGATGTGTATAAGAGACAGATTGAGGGCCAAGGGAATCCTAATAAAGAATCGTCTAATGATTCAGACAGTTAATTTATTTTGTGATTTGATTATCTAATTTGTCATATAGATTTGCATGAGAATGAATGATCTTTTAAGAGTAGGGTTGATAATTTTATTAAGCGTTGCAACGCTAAATATACAAGCTCAAAAACCTAAGGGTGGAGGAAAAGGAAGCGGAGAAAGACCTAGTATAGGAGTGCTTTATGGAACTGTGTTAAATAACTCTACTAAGAATCCTGTAGAATTCGCTACGGTTACTCTTATTTCTAAAAGAGACAGTGTAGCCGTTACAGGTGGGATAACCGATAGCAAAGGGAGATTTAGAATCTCGGAGATTCCTGTAGGAATGTATACTGTAGAAGTAGCATTTATAGGTTATTCTCGAAAATTAATTTCTGGAGTAAAACTCTCTCCAAGAGAATCTATAGAGATAGACTTAAAGAAGATTTATCTAGAACCTTCGAGTGTGGTGATAGAGGATGCAGAAGTATTGGGTAACAAAGATCTTATGAAATTAGAGATTGACAAACGAGTGTTTGACGTCTCACAAAATATTACATCTACCGGAGGTTCTGCTAATGAAGTCCTGGAGAACATACCTTCAGTAGAAGTGGATATTGATGGAAATGTGAGCTTAAGAGGAAGTCAAAATGTAACTGTACTTATTGACGGAAAGCCTTCCGGTTTAACTGGAGCTTCTCGACAAGCAGTTTTAGATCAATTGCCTGCTAGTAGTATTGAATCTGTAGAGGTAATTACTAATCCATCAGCTAAATATGATCCTGACGGAATGGGAGGCATTATTAATATCATTTTAAAGAAAAACAAACTGTTCGGGTATAGCGGAAACATAAGCCTAACGGCAGCTACAGGTGATAATTATAATGGAGCATTCAGCATAAGCAAGAGAAATGATAAGCTAAATATATTTGCTAACTATGGTTTCCGATATGCCGATAGATTTAGTGAAAGAAAAACCAATAGAATTACTTATGATGAGCTTCCAGCCACTGAGTTAATTCAGGAAGGAACTGGAAATAATATAAGAAACAGTCATAATATAGGTTTGGGAACTGAGCTTTATATCTCGCCTAAATCTACTATTTATCTGAATGGAACATATCAAATAAAAGAGGGAGATGATGCAGATAGAAATGAGTTTTTAATTGTCCCTGCATTTATATTAGTAGACTCTGGGATAGAATATTTTCGAGAAAATACTGAAGAAGATTCAGGAGATAATATTGACATCAAATTTGGGTATGAGCTAAGTCTTATCCCACGTCAAAAAGTACTTACAGCTGATTTTTCTTTTTCTAATAATTCATCTGAGGAAATAGGATTATTCAACGAATTCGAAAATCCAGAAAACACCTTTGATTACATTGAGCGAAACGACATCGGAGATGAATTTCAGTTTTACTCTGGCCAACTCGATTTCGAGGATAGGATAGGAGAGAATTGGAAAATAGAAACTGGAATAAAAAGTACGCAAAGAAATGTAGGGTCGGATTTTAAGGCTTTCACTAACAATGAGACTTCAGATGAACTAGTGCTAGATGAAAATCGGTCAAATAACTTTGAATATGAAGAGACTATCTTAGGCGGATATGCCATCACTGGGCGAAGTTTCGGAAAGATAGGTATTCAGGTGGGTGTAAGAGCCGAACAAGCCTTAACTGATTCGTATTTAGTAACCACAGATACATTATTTGAAAATGATTATTTCTCATTGTTTCCGAGTGGACATTTAAAGTATCAGCTTAGCAAAGAAAAAGAACTCATGCTTAGTTATAGCAGGAGAATAAACAGGCCAAGAACCCGTCAGCTAAACCCATTTACAGATTTTTCAAATCCCCTTCTTATCAGAGTTGGAAACCCGTTTTTAAAGCCTGAATATGTAGATGCGGTAGAGGCATCTTATAGCTTTAGAACGAAGGCTTTTCAGATAATGACATCGCTTTATTATAAACAGGTAAATGATGTGATGAGTAGATTCGTATCGGTAGAAAATGAAGTTTCTACGGTCAGTTATCAAAACTTGAACAACTCTGTAAACCAGGGTGTCGAGTTGATTTTTACTTGGAAAAAATGGAAGAAGTGGAATGTTATGTTGAGTGGAAATGCATATAAAACAGCTAGTGATGGATCCAATGTAGATAGTGGTTTGTCTAATGAAGGATATGCAGGAAATGCCAATACGAATATTACCTATAAAAATAAAGGATGGCAGATTCAAGCTTCTGCTAAGTACAGAGCGCCATTTGTAATCCTTCAAGGAGAAATTCAAAGTATTTTCTTTACTGATTTAGCATTTAAAAAGAGCATATTAAAAGAGAAAGGCTCCTTAGGTTTGAGAATAAGTGATCTTCTAGATTCTCGTGAATTTAACTTCGAAACTGCAGGTGAAAATTTCGAGCAAGCAGGTAGGAGAAAAAGAGAAAGTAGAAATGTGTATTTAACTTTCTCCTATAATTTCGGGAAGCTAGAAAGTAAAAAGAAAAGAATCCGTGGAGGCTCAGGAGGTTCTGGTGGAGATGGAATGGATATGTAATTTTACGTATTTATCTCAGTATAGTAACTGTCTCTTATACACATCTCCGAGCCCACGAGACCTCTCTACA
>CAJXOV010000472.1 GCA_913057815.1 uncultured Flavobacteriales bacterium | reverse complement strand
ATACGAGATGTAGAGAGGTCTCGTGGCTCGGAGATGTGTATAAGAGACAGATCTTTGTGTGAGTTCTCTTTAGAGAGTAAAACGAGCATTAATCTTATGATAATTCAGGTTACAGGTGATGATGTTTCTTTTTCTACGATAGAGAAAAAAATGATTAAAGGACTTTCTAAATTAGTAGATAGTTTGAGTAACGTGAATTAGTTCAATGAAGAAGTTTACAAATAGATTTTATATAAATGCATTGGGAGTAGTGATTCTACTTTCCCTTTCTTCGGCAGCAGTTGTAAAGTATTTTGATGTTTCTAAGAATTTAGAGGTGTTCACCACTTTGTATAAAGAGTTGAATCTTTATTATGTGGATGAAACTAACCCTGGTGATTTAATGAAAACAGGAATAGATGCTATGCTTAAATCGTTAGATCCATATACCGTTTATTATCCTGAGTCCAGAATAGAAGATGCCCGTTTCATGCAGACCGGACAGTATGGTGGAATAGGAATTGACATAGAAAGTATTGACGAAAAAATCATCATCAATGAAGTTTTGGAAGGGTTTCCGGCTGCCAGTGAAGGCCTTAAGCCTGGAGATGAAATAATCAGTATTGACAGTCAAAGTTTAACCGATCTAAAGCCTGATCAGTTGGATGGTTTACTCAAAGGAAATGTTGGAACTACCTTAATTGTAGAATACAAAAGGGCAGGTGAAAGAAAGGAAGTTGAACTGACTAGGGCAGAGATTAAAATTGAAGAAGTTCCTTATTTCGGAATGCTAAATGAAACAGACGGATACATTAAGCTTACGAGCTTTACTAAAACGGCTAGCATGAATGTGAGAGCGGCACTCATAGAATTACGCTCTAAAAATAAAGCACAAAGATTAGTCCTAGATCTCAGAGGAAACGGAGGTGGATTACTCAGAGAAGCTGTAAATATTGTAAATCTGTTTGTTGAAAAAGGACAGCTGGTAGTAAGTACGAAGGGTAAAATAGACAGTTGGAATAAGGTGTATGAAACTAAAACTGCACCTATAGCTCCTGATATACCGCTAATTATATTGGTAGATGAAAATTCAGCGAGTGCTTCTGAAATAGTAAGTGGGGCGTTGCAAGATTTAGATAGGGCAGTAGTGGTTGGAAGACAGAGTTTTGGTAAAGGTTTAGTTCAGCAAACTAAGGATTTGGTTTATAATTCTAAGATGAAACTTACTATAGCCAAGTATTACATTCCTAGCGGAAGATGCATTCAGCGTTTAGATTATTCTAACAAAGAAGATGGGAAAGCAAAGGCGGTTGCTGATTCGTTAATTCAACCGTTCTTAACCAAGAACGGAAGAAAAGTATATGACGGTAGAGGTGTTGACCCGGATATATTGATTGAGAAGAAAGATGAAAGCGAGTTACTTAAAAGTTTAAAAACTAATTATATTCTTTTCGATTATGTAAATGACTATGCAGCCAGAATTCAAAAAGCTGATACTGTGATCGATTTTTCTTATGAAGATTATGGCTCTTTTAAAGAATATACAAAATCAATTGATTTTGACTATTCAACAGCTTCTAATCAGAAGATGAAAGAACTTGTAGAATTAGCTAAGAAAGAGAATCTCTTTATGGACTCTAAGAGTGAGATTGAAAATTTAGTGAATGAACTAGCTCCCAATGTTTCTGAGGATCTAGAAAGATATAAAGAGGAAATTCTACCAGTCTTAAAAAGAGAGATTGTAAAACGACAGTTTTATAAAAAAGGTGAGATTCAATACAGCTTGATAAATGACCCTTACATTAAGGGAAGCATTGATACCTTCAACTCTAATTATAGTTCGATTTTACAATAGTAGAAATGGCTGGATTGGTTCCATTTCTCACCGAGAAGCACCTCAACATTCTTTTTTTGACAGGGGCTTTTTTAATAGCCATTGGGCTGCCTTTTTCATTAGTCTTAATGAGTATTGGTACTATTTGGGTAAGTTCAGTTTACATCTTAGAAGGGCGTTATAGATCAAAGCTAATAAATATTGGTCATCCAGTAATGTGGCCGATTATTGGGGTAGTCGCACTGTTTTTTCTGGGGTTATTATGGACTGAAGATTACGCTGTAGGTTTTAAAGAGATTAGAAAAATAGCCCCTTTATTAGTTATTCCCCTCGTGTTTTCCGGAATATCTCCAATATCTGAAAAACAACGAAATATTATTATTTGGGTCTTTGTAGCAGCCACATTTTTATCTGTTATTATTAATCTTTCTGTTGGCTTTATTAATGAATCATTAAGCAGTGGAAACCCACGGAAAATATCTCTTTTTGTATCTCACATTCGGTTGTCTTTGTACATATCATTTAGCATAGTTTGGATTTGTTATTCAAAGTTGCATACCCTACTAAAATTAGCAGCTAGTATAATCTTTATTGTCTTTTTGTTTTTTACACAGACTCTTACTGGGATGGTAGTGCTTTTTGTTTTAGCATTAGCTGTCCTATTAGGATTGCTGAGGTTAAAGAGAACGAAGATGGTGGGTTATTTTAGATGGACTTTTCTTTTTACAATTCTAATCAGTCTAGTTTTTGTGTCTTATTCTGTTTTAGATTTCTATTCAACTGATTTTTCTGAAAATACTCCAGAGCTCACTGAAAACGGAAAAATGTATAATCCTGAGTTGGAGAATGGCTTTATTGAAAACGGGAATTACTTGTGGAG
>CAJXOV010000471.1 GCA_913057815.1 uncultured Flavobacteriales bacterium | reverse complement strand
TCAGATGTGTATAAGAGACAGCATTTCATCTTTACTTTTTATAATGACTTTTCCGTCATCAGTTAAAACTACCACAGTAGCTGGCGGTAATGGTTTCAATATTTCCCCATTTGGTAGCGGTGGTGGAGGTGGAAGTGAGCCTTTCTTGTCCTCTGACAAATGCTCGTAGTCTGAGTATATATCTTGTCCTTTTTTATTCTTAAAAGTAAAAGTAGCATCCTTAAAATAAGTGCTATTGACACTCCGATCTGTTCGGGTGCTCTTGTCATCTTGTGCTATAGAATGACCACTAAAGAAAAGGGCCACTGCTAGAAAAATCGGAGCGCAAGAAGCTGCTAAAACCGTTCTTTTTCTATTGGTTGTGTGTTTATACATCATTTTTAATCTGTGTTTAGTTACGTTATAATTAAAACTGCTGGTAAGAAATTCGTTATGACTTGGTGTGAGTGAATTCAAGAGAATATCCTGATACTCTGAAATGTTTTTATAATCTTTTACTACTGCATTATCTGCTAGGAATTCATGGTTTAGTTGGATGGCTTTTTTGAAATAAAAGAATACGGGATTAAACCAAAACACCAATCGTATGAGTTCTATGACCAACACATCTACAGAATGAAGCTGATGCACATGTGCGGATTCATGAGCCAGTACTTCTGATGAAATAGGCGTATCAGCAGTCTTTGAACTAGGAACAAATACATAATTCCAAAAGGCAAATGGAGCTTTCTCTCCTGTAGTTTGAACCAAAACAACTCCATTCCGACTTGATCTTTTATTCATTTGTGCCTTTCTGATTAAAGACAAAATTTGATATAGAAATCGCATTAAAAGCAGAGCGGTAATAAAGCCATAGGCGGCTCTTAAAATGAAACCCCAATTAATGGTTTCTGAGACTGCAACATTTCCTTTTTGTGCTCCAATAATTACATATTCTAACTTGGCTAATCCATTACTTACAGCTGAAACTCCTGTAGAAAAAGACACTTCTAAGAATGGAATAACAATAGCCGCTATTAACCCCAAAAGAAGAAAACATCTATTGAAGACCAACATCTTTTCCTTTTTCAAAAGAATATGATAAATCACCAAACAGATAAGGGCAATAGCTCCTGATTTAAGAATGTATTCTATCATTTCTCTTTCTTTTGGATTTCTGAATCTATCATTTTTCTAAGGGACTTTAGCTCTTCAGTAGACAAGTCAGATGAAGAAGTAAAAAATGAAGCCAGTGATGCGGCAGAGTTTCCAAAGAAGTTTTTCATTAGACCTCTAAAATGACTTTTGAAATACACAGATTTTTCTATCAAGGCAAAATACTCTCTGCTGTTTCCATTCACCTTATAATCTATTACCTCTTTATCCTTCATTCTCTTGAGTAAAGTAGCTATAGTAGTAGTGGCAGGTTTAGGAGTATCATATTCATTGATAATCTCCTTCATTCCTGCTTTTTCTAATTTCCAGATATGCTGCATGAGCATTTCCTCTTTCGCTGATAATTTCATATTGGAATATCTTTTTGCTCTACAAATGTAGAATAAACTTTTCTATTCTACAAACGTAGAATAGCTGATAGACAAAAGAACTCTCATAATTTAACCGAATAAAAGCGTTTCTACCACTTTAATATTGATATAAATGATACTATAGGATCATTAACATCCGCATAATGACTATATTTGATACTATAGTGCCATTTATGAATAAATACAGCACCCAACATACACCTAAAGAACTTATGGAGGTTTACGCTCTCAGAGTGAAAAAGCTCCGAAAGAGCAGAAAATGGACTCAGGAAGAATTCTCAGAGCACTCAGGGGTAGCGCTGGGAACCTTTAGAAAATTCGAGCGCACGGGAGTCATCTCACTAGAATCTTTTTTGCTCATCTGCCAAGCACTGGGCACACTGGCTGACCTAGAAGAATTTATGAAAGAGGATACTTTCAAAGATTTAAAAGCCCTTTTTGATGTTTAGTTCAGAGCCAGTAAATAAAGTAAATGTCTTTATACACCAAGACACTCTGGTGGGTCAACTTAGACTGGTAGGGCAAGAAATTCTCTTTAAATACGCAGACTCTTACTTGAAGAATGGCCATAATATTTCTCCACTAAAGCTGCAGTTTGATGATAGTATTCAGACCGCTCCTCCCGCTCCTTTTAGAGGACTTCATGGAGTATTTTCAGATTCACTTCCAGATGCGTGGGGAATGCTTTTACTTAGAAAACACTTTAGTAATCAAGGAGTTCTATTGGAAACTCTAAGTATGCTAGATCTACTGTGCATGATCGGAAAAGATTCTTCTGGAGCACTTCATTATGAACCTAGTAGAAAAACCAATACTCCAAATACTTCTATTTCACTAGACCAACTTCATTCAAACTCTCAGGAAATACTTTCTGGTGATATTGGAGTTGACATAGAACAGTTCATCCATGCTGGCGGAAGCCCAGGTGGAGCCAGACCTAAAGTAAATCTGTTTTACAATGAGCAATTAGATAAATTCTACTCGCACCACAAAGAAGAACCAACACTTGAAGATCAACCGTGGATCATTAAATTCCCAGCTTTAACCGATATTGAAGATCTAGCTCAGGTAGAATACGCCTATAATTTAATGGCAGAAGAATGTGGGTTAATAGTACATGACTTTAAATTATTCAAAGGTGAAAGTGCTGTCTCTTATACACATCTGACGCTGCCGACG
>CAJXOV010000470.1 GCA_913057815.1 uncultured Flavobacteriales bacterium | reverse complement strand
TCTATTCGTCGGCAGCGTCAGATGTGTATAAGAGACAGTTTATATTATGAGAAAAATAAACAATTTAATTAAAATGTTGGTCTTATGCGGAGGATTGTTCTTTGCTTCGTGTGAAA
Source organism: uncultured Flavobacteriales bacterium (assembly GCA_913057815.1). Taxonomy (GTDB): domain Bacteria; phylum Bacteroidota; class Bacteroidia; order Flavobacteriales_D; family Sanyastnellaceae; genus ASP10-05a. The sequence goes on along the minus strand of CAJXOV010000470.1, from coordinate 2,594 downwards.
CGACAGAGTTGGATTTAACACAAAATCCAAACGCTCTTGCACCAGCTCAAGCTGATCCAGATTTCTACCTGAATGCAATTCAAATAAGTTATGCATACTTGATTGAAAGTTTTGGAAACACTGCTGGCGCATTAACCAGAATAGATTACATGAACGGTAGAGATTATGCAAATGCATACTCTCCGGGTAATTTTGATGGAAGATGGAGTTCTGCATATCAAACAATTATGAATGATATTAAAGAATTGAATATAATTGCAGACGAAACAGGATTAACTCGTCATAAAGCGATGGGCCAGGTTATTGAAGCACATATCTTAATGACTTTAGTAGATTTCTTTGGAGATATTCCTTACACTGAAGCATTAGCAGGTGCAGATAACTTAAATCCAGTAGCAGATTCAGGAGCTAGCGTTTACGCAGCTGCAATTGCTTTACTAGATAATGCTGTTACTAACTTTAATAACGCTGCTTTAGGAGATCCTGCTTTAGACATGTATTATGACGGAGATTGGGCTGCTTGGACAAAAGCTGCTAACACCATGAAAATGAAAGCATATATGGCTACTAGATTAGTAGACGGAAGTGCTGTATCTAAATTTAATGCTATCGTAGCTTCAGGAAATTATATTTCTTCTAATGCAGATGATATGCAATTCAGATGGGGAACTTTAGCTGTTCAACCAGATTCTCGTCACCCAAGATATAGAGGTAGTTATACTTCTACAGGTGGTGGTAGTTATATGTCTAATTCTTTAATGGATTATATGAGAGGTGGTTTTGATGGTGGTTATGCCCTTTATGGTATTCCAAATGTAGCATTAAGTACTTTCACTGCAGATCCACGTATCATGTTTTATTACTACAGACAAACAAACCCAACACCTGGTATTGATGGAGCTACTCCAAATGAAGAAGTGTTAGAGTGTGGTTTACAAAACCCACCAGCTCATTATGCTGGATATGTATTTTGTGCTAACCCACAAGGATGGTGGGGTAGAGATCATGGAAATGACAACGGTATTCCACCAGATGGATTCTTAAGAACATTAGCTGGAGTATATCCTGCTGGTGGTAAATTAGATGACTGGTCTTACGGTGGTCAACAAGATGGAGATGGTAATGGTGGTAATGGAATTACTCCTATAATGCTAGCATCTTGGACAGACTTTATGATTGGAGAAGTAGAATTAGTTGCTGGTAATGAAGCTGCTGCAAAAACAGCAATGTTTAACGGAATGGCTAAGTCTATGGATAAAGTAACGAACTTTTACCCAAGAACAGATAGATTTGATGGGATTATGGACTACTATGTTGGTGGTTTAGCTCAAGTAGTTAACGATTTTTATGCTAGAATTAGTAATGAGTGGGATGATGCTTCTGATAAAATGAATGTTTTAGGAATGCAATATTTTGTAGCTCAATACGGAAACGGATTAGATGCATACAATTTTTATAGAAGAACTGGGTATCCAACAACGTTACAACCTAACATTGAAGCTAACCCAGGTGGGTTTATCCGTTCATTCTTTTACCCAGCTAATCATGCAAACACAAATTCAAACATCACTCAAAAAGGTGGTGTAACTGAACCTGTGTTTTGGGATACTAACCCAGGTTCTCCTGGATTTCCAGCTGCTAACTAATAATTAAAAATAATAGAAGATGAAAAAACAATTAAATAAAATAGTACTATTATTACTTTCAGTTGTTGTATTAAGCAGTTGTGAGAGTGATGATAAAGCTATTGACCAAGTCTTTGACGGTGTTGAATATGGCGCTGTTCTAAGAAAGTTAGAAATTACATCAGCCAGTTACAATCTTACAGATTTAAACTCAGCCTTTTCAGTTATTGTTGAAGAACAAGATGAGGAGTACGGTGCATTATTATCTGAAGTAGATGTATATGTATCCAAAAACGGTGGAAACGAAGCAATGGCTTTTACAGTACCTGCCAGTGCTTTTACTATTGGTGATAAAGGATTACCAGTTACGGAGATTTCAGTAACATTAGGTGAGGCACTAACTGCATTAGGTCTAGGTAGTGATTTTGGTGTAGGAGATGAATTTGGAATACGTTTATCACTAAAATTAACAGATGGTAGAGAATTTTCTGCTGCAAGTGCTAGTGGAAGTTTACAAGGTTCATACTTTTCTTCCCCATTCTTTTACACCTCACCTATATTATGTACTCCAAAACCTGGAGATTATGTAGTTGACATGCAAGATTCTTATGGAGATGGATGGCAAGGTGACGGTATCAAAGTAACTTTTGATGGTGGACCTAGAGATGCTGAGGAAGTTTTCATAGGACTATTAAGTGCATATGCACCGGGTGGAGTTCCTATCTCTAGTGGTAGTGATACTTTAAATGTTCCTGAAGGAACTAATGGTTTTGCTTGGGAGTTTACAGGTGATGATTGGCCAGGTGAGGTTACTTACCAGATCTATTCACCAGATGGAACTTTATTATATGAAGCAGCAAATGGAAATCCAGGAGGTTTAACCGTTTTAAATTGTTTATAATTTAGAATTTATGAAAAATTAAAAACTGAATTATACTAAAAAATAAATTTCAGTATACATTTTAAAAC
>CAJXOV010000469.1 GCA_913057815.1 uncultured Flavobacteriales bacterium | reverse complement strand
ATTTTAATTCGATTTTAAGTCAACTTCTCCTCTTTTTCAAGAGTAAAAACAGTAATCTCTGGTGCCATATTTACTCTTCCTGGAAATCCTAAGAATCCAAAGCCGGGATTAACATAAAGGAATTTTCCATTCTCTTCATATAACCCTTTCCATCTATCATAACTTAGACTGGCTGGACTCCATTTGTAATCTCCCAGCCCCACTCCTAGCTGGAAACCATGCGTATGACCACTCATAGTCAGATTTACATCCTTGTCATTCATGATTTTCTCTTCCCAGTGAGTAGGATCATGAGAAAGTAGAATATTAAAATCTTCTGGATGAAGGCCTTCCGAAGCCAAATCAAAGTCTCCAACCCTAGGAAATCTATGGACTTTACCCCAATTTTCGACTCCTATCAAATCAATCGTTTTTCCGTCCTTTTCTAGCTTTCTATTCTCGTTCATTAGTAAATCAAAACCCATGTCTGCGTGAATTCGTTTCAACTGAACCATGTTATCGATCAACTCTTGTGAATCATCTTTAAAGGCATATTCGCCATAATCATGATTTCCTAGGATGGAAAACTTTCCTTTTTTAGCTTTCAATCCTTTTAAAAACGGAACCCAATATTCAGCTTCTTCAGCCACACTATTCACCAAATCTCCAGTGAAGAAAATGTAGTCAGCTTCTAATTCATTTATCAAATCAAAACCATGTTGAACAGGCTCAGCATCCTCTAAAAAAGAACCCAAATGAAGGTCTGATATTTGAATGATTTTCAACCCATTAAACTCAATTGGTAAATTCTTAAATTTAAGTGGCTGCTCCACTACTTGGTAGTTATACTTCCCTCTAGTTACACCATAAGCAAATGATCCAAAAGTGACCGCGCTTAACCCTATTCCCATTTGAGTCAAAAAGCTCCCTCTCGAGATCCTTCCTCCTTCAGTATTGGTATCTTTTGGGTGAAATACTTTATTCCATGCCCAAAGAAAGAAGTTCTTGATATCATCTAAGAAATGAAACAGAAAAATTGTAGCCTTAGTAGCCAGTGCCGTGAAAGATATTCCTGAAACCATGTAAGCCAATTTGTTGCTCACTCCTTTTGGATACTCAGAGCGCATAACAAAGAACACTACCATGAATAAAATCATCAAAACAGTGGGCGAAATCCACGCCCAAACCATCCACTTTTTAAACTTGGATTTAAAGACTCTCCTTAATGCTTTAACGGTATACCAATCAAGCAACGAAAGAAGACTCAATAAAATGACAATGAATACTATAAAACCGAACACTTAAACTTTTATTTTAACCTCTGAATAATTCCGTTATAGTCAAAATCAGATTGAATAACTTCCATTTCTCCATGGCTAATTACCCATACTTGACTAGCTATTTTTAAAAGCGGTGCAAAGTTATGACTAGACAATAAAAGAGTAGTTCCAAAAGTGTTTTTTAATTCGCTAAAAATCTGTAAAACGTGCTCACGATAAATAACGTCAAGAAACGATGTAGGCTCATCTAGAATAATGAGTGGTGTTTGTTGGCATATAGCCCTGGCTATCATAACTTTTTGAAATTCCCCATCACTCAAATTATCTACTTCTTTCAGGAGTAAATCCCCTATTTGACAAAGCGTCACTGCATCTGAGATCACACTTCTCTCCATTCCAGTAGATTTTTCAGTGCTTTCTAGAACATTCTCAACCGTCCATCCTGCTAGCACGGGCCTAGAAGTATTCACTACAGCTATTTTTCTACTCAGTTCAGCCACAGAATACGCTCCCACAGGCCTCCCTAACAGTTCAGCTGTTCCAGATTTCAAATTCTGAATTCCTTTCACAGCGTTTAGCAGTGTACTTTTCCCTACTCCATTCTTCCCCACCAAAATCACCAATTCTCCCTCAGAAACCTCTGCGTTTACCGAAGAAACAAGCGGATTGTCATAACCTACTGATATGTTTTTTAACTCTAGAATCATTTAGGAAAGTGCAAAACTAACTTACAAATTCGAGATTGGAGATTTGAGATTTGAAAAACTTGTTCAACTCAATAAACTATTAACCCCAAACCCCGAACTCCAAACAAAACCAGTATTAGAATCAAGCATTAATAATTGACAATTAAACATTAATCATTAAATCGAGCCTTCCTAGACTTCACCAACAACCAAATAACCACTGGAGCCCCTAAGAACGAAGTAACAGCATTCAACGGAAGTACTGTGGAGCTCCACGGCATTCTAGCCAGTAATTCGCAGAGCATACCTGCGCAAGCCCCTGTTAATACTAGAACGGATAGAAATTTTATGTGGTTCGGTTCTTTGTAAAACATGCGCACCGCATGAGGCATAGCCAATCCTAAAAATGCCACAGGACCACAATATGCAGTTACCACTCCTGCCAACACTCCACAAACAGCCAATAAAGCTATTCTGAATGACTTTACATCCACACCCAGACTTCTAGCGTAATCTTCTCCTAAAAGCCAAAAATCAAGCTTTGAACCAAGCTTTAACACCATTACAACTCCAAGGACAAGAGAACCTAACATCATCCAAAGCTGGCCATCTCTATAATTTCCAAAACTGGCCAACCCCCAACTCACAAAGCTTTTTAATTCACTTTTCCCAGCTGAATCTATCAATATAGACTGAAAAGCTCCCAGCAAATAACTAATCATCAACCCGAATATCAGCACTGTAGCCAATTGTTTCACTCTAGAAGAA
>CAJXOV010000468.1 GCA_913057815.1 uncultured Flavobacteriales bacterium | reverse complement strand
CGTGGGCTCGGAGATGTGTATAAGAGACAGTATATTAATTCACCATTAGAAATGCCTCCTTGAATTCCCCCTGAATTATTGCTACGCGTTCTTATTACATCATCTTCTGATATAAACTCATCATTGTGCTCAGAGCCTAATGAAAAAGTTCCGCTGAAGCCACTCCCGAATTCAAATCCTTTTACTGCATTTATGCTTAACATAGCCTTTCCTATATCTGCATGCAGCTTATCAAATACAGGCTCTCCTATTCCTACGGGAACATTTTTAGCAACTCCTGTTATAACTCCTCCAACAGAATCTCCTGCTTTCTTCACCTCCTTGATATAACCCTCCATTTGCTGGGCCATATCTTTATCAGGGCATCTGACAATATTGGTGTCAATATCAGCTATTTTAACTTTTTCAGGGTCTAAGTTGGTTACCAAGCTATGAATTTGAGAAACGTATGAAAACACATCGACTCCATAAGAATGAAGAATTTGCTTTGCAATAGCTCCAGCTACAACTCTACATGCAGTTTCTCTAGCTGAACTTCTTCCTCCTCCTCTATAATCTCTAACTCCGTACTTTTCCTGATAGGTATAATCCGCATGAGACGGACGGTAAGAATCTTTTATATGGCTATAGTCTTTTGATTTCTGGTCTTTGTTTTTTATCACAAATCCTATGGGGGTTCCTGTGGTAACACCTTCAAATATTCCACTAAGAAACTCTACTTCGTCATCTTCTTTTCTTTGAGTTGTAATAGCGGATTGACCTGGTTTTCTCCTATGCATTTCATAACTAACCTGATCTAAGTCTAATGATAACCCTGCAGGACAGCCATCTATAACACCTCCAATAGCCACACCATGTGATTCACCAAATGTAATAAGCCTAAATACTTGACCAATAGAGTTCCCTGCCATGTGGCCAAAGATATGTACATAATCGTTAAAAGTTATTTCAGAAAAAAGAAAGAATTCACAGATGACAACCAATAATTTGGGAATGATAAATCACATTCATTTACCTCCTGCTAAAAAGACTACTACTTACTTTTTAAAAACTTATAATGCAGCTGGATAGAAAGACCTCTAATATCAAAGACTCCCTTATCAGTCACATTAGAAATATCACCAAGCAACGGGTTTCCAGAAGCCTCTGTCTTCAAATATGGCTGGTACGTATATTCTGGAATCCACTCTATAGTTACATCAGTTTTCTCTCCTAAGAAGAATTTATATCCGATTGAGAAATCAACTCCCAATAACAAACGAAAGATCTCTTCCTGATAAAAATCGTCATCACTAAAATAACCTGCACCTACCGTGAAATTGTCTACGGTTCCATCGTCATCATAAGGTTGATAAGAATTAGTGAATGAGCAAAACTCCGAATTAAACCCAAAGACTACATCTACTCCATAAACCATAGTATTCTTCTCATATTGCTTGAACCATTCAGTTCCCAATCTAGCAGCTACTCTATACTCTTCTTGATATTCATTTCTATAAACTACAGCAGAATCATTCACGGCAAAAGCATTGTATGAAGAACTTTGAAAATCCGAAAACCTTCTGTTCTGCTCATACATCGGAATAAACCTCCAAGCCCTATTTGGTGCCGTTTTTAAATTAAAAATTAGACTTGCACGCGGTCTTAGATTAGCTCCAGCTAAAAAACCAACTGTGGGTGTAGAAATGTCTACTCCAATTCTGAACTTTTCGCTTTCTCTTATATCCTTCATCGAAGTATAATAATCTTCTTCAAAATACTCTACTAGAGTATCAGATTGAGAATGCATAATACTTATGGCTGTGCAAAAAATTGCAAAACAAATAACATTTTTCATAACAGTAAAATTAAAAGTATAAGCCCTAGAAGAATTACTTTAGCTCAATTGATTTCAGACCATGAAGATACTAATAAAAAACATAAGTCAACTTATAAACTGCTCAGACACTGCTCCTAGCTACAGAAGAGGTCAAGAAATGAAAACACTTCCTAAGTTAGAAAACGCATGGCTGGCTATAGAAAATGGACTCATAGCAGACTATGGTGAAATGAAAGATTGGCCTGGGATTTCAGACTGGAGTGGACTAGAAATAATCGATGCAGATGGAGGTTTTGTCCTACCTGCTTGGTGTGATTCTCATAGTCATGTTGTTTTTGCTGCGACACGTGAAGGTGAGTTTTTAGACCGATTAAAAGGGCTAACTTATCAAGAAATTGCCGAGAAAGGAGGTGGAATTTTAAACTCTGCCAATAAGCTATCTCTTATGTCTGAAGATGAACTATACAATCAAGCGTTGGCTAGACTAGATAAGCTGAAAGAGCTAGGAACAGGAGCCATAGAAATAAAAAGTGGTTATGGATTAACTGTGGATGCCGAGCTTAAAATGCTCAGAGTAATCAAAAGACTCAAAGAAAATCATCCAATAACTATTAAAGCCACATTTTTAGGAGCTCACGCCTTCCCTATTGCATACAAGGAGAATCACCAAGGATACATAGACAGCATCATTAATGAAATGATTCCTACTATTAAAAAAGAAGGACTGGCTGATTTTATAGATTGCTTTTGTGAAACAGGATATTTTTCTCCTGAAGAAATGACACAGATCCTTAACGCAGGAGTGAAAGCAGGATTAACTCCTAAAGTTCATGTAAACCAGTTTACAAGTATCGGTGGGATTCCTGTCTCTTATACACATCTGACGCTGCCGACGAATA
>CAJXOV010000467.1 GCA_913057815.1 uncultured Flavobacteriales bacterium | reverse complement strand
GTGTATAAGAGACAGCTATAAAAGTCGAATGAATCTTCTGTAGAAGAAGTGACTGATTCATCCTGGTTATGATATTCATGTTGCTCACTTTGTTTCGATTTTTGAGAACAACTCAGAACAATTCCGGCTAAAAGTACAAGCAATGTTTGTTTCATCTGTTTTATAACTTACAACGTATGTGTACGTGGAAACGTCCCCTTATCCACACTAAGTGTTAAGGCTATAAATATAATGACTAAAACAGATAATTACATAGAAATCAATGAGTGTAGCCGACTTTAAGCATTTGTAAACACGTTGCTTCAGTAAGCTTCAATTGAACCAAACAGCATACCTCTTTCTTCTTAACTCCAGTGCTAGTTGTTCTTCCATTTTCTCTGCCTCGGCTCTGGTTTTGAACTTAGGAATATGGTTGTACAAACTTGGCCTCAGATAAAGCCCATATTTCTCTACCAAATTGGATGAGATCTTATGTCCTTTCTTGGTTCTATAACCTTCTTTATGCTGACCAAATCTTTCCTTTGGAGTCTTGCTAGTCATTCCCACATAAAGGCATTGTAACACACCGTTAAATTGTGGATTCGCTTCTCTGAATTTTCTGTTTTCAGTAAAAGTCCGTTTGGAGAGTTCTATGACATAAACACTATACATGATTTGCTCTGTGAATATATACCAAGAAACCCAACCACAAAAAAAACCGCCTCCAAAAATGGAAACGGTTTTTAAATTTTATTAAAAGAGTTAACTAGCGAACTTCAAACTATAAACTCCAGCCGAAAGGCTGCTAACTCTAGTCCAAAGGACTAGTATCTGTAATGATCTGGTTTGAAAGGACCGTTCTTAGGAACAGAAATATAATCTGCTTGCTCTTGAGAAAGCTCTTCTAAATCCACACCGATTTTTGCCAGGTGTAACTTGGCTACTTTTTCATCTAAGTGCTTAGGTAGCATGTAAACTTTGTTTTCATACTGATCTGTATTGTTCCAAAGTTCAAGTTGAGCTAGTGTTTGGTTAGTAAACGAGTTACTCATCACGAAAGATGGGTGACCTGTACCACATCCTAAATTCACTAATCTACCTTCAGCTAATAAAATGATATCGTTTCCATTAACAGTATACTTATCTACCTGAGGCTTGATTTCTACCTTAGAAGAACCATGATTATCGTTTAACCAAGAAACATCTATCTCGTTATCGAAGTGTCCTATGTTACATACAATAGTCTTATCTTTCATGTTAGAGAAATGCTCACCAGCTATGATATCCTTATTTCCTGTAGCAGTAACTACGATGTTAGCTCTAGGAATAGCATCTTTCATTTTTCTTACTTCGAAACCATCCATAGCAGCTTGAAGCGCACATATTGGATCTATTTCAGTAACTATTACTCTAGCTCCAGCACCCTGAAGTGAAGCAGCAGATCCTTTACCTACATCTCCATATCCAGCTACTACAGCTACTTTTCCAGCTATCATTACATCAGTAGCTCTTCTTATAGCATCCACTAAAGATTCCTTACATCCGTATTTGTTATCGAACTTAGACTTAGTCACAGAATCGTTAACATTGATAGCAGGCATTACCAACGTACCGTTAGCTTCTCTTTCTACTAATCTATGAACACCAGTAGTAGTTTCTTCAGAAAGTCCTTTGATGTCTTTAGTTAACTCAGGAAATCTATCGAATACCATATTCGTTAAATCACCACCATCATCCAAGATCATGTTCAATGGCTGTCCATCTTTAAATGAGAATAAAGTTTGCTCTATACACCATTCAAATTCTTCTTCAGTTAAACCTTTCCAAGCGTAAACAGGAATTCCTGCAGCAGCTATAGCAGCAGCAGCATGATCCTGAGTAGAAAAGATATTACATGAACTCCATGTTACATCAGCTCCTAGTTCCACTAAAGTTTCTATTAATACTGCAGTTTGGATAGTCATGTGAAGACATCCAGCTATTCTAGCCCCTTTTAAAGGCTTATCAGCTCCGAATTCTTCTCTTAATGACATAAGCCCTGGCATTTCTGCCTCTGCTAATTCAATTTCTCTTCTTCCGAATTCAGCTAACGACATGTCAGCTACTTTGTACGGAAGCATATCTTTTTGTGTTTGAGTACTCATAAAATGCTAATTTTTTGCGTTGCAAAGATACAGATTATTGTACTAATAATGAAACACTATAGGCTTTTGGGAGATTGACGTGATAAGGGATACAAATCATTAGTTTTGTACACCTATGCCGATAAAAGAAATCATAAAAACTGATACAGGAGCTACCATAGGAATATGGCAGTTAACCGAAACAGTCACTCAGCTAGAAAAACAATTGCCTACCCTGGCCCAGTCCAAAAAATACAGCACACTTAATCACCAATTAAGAAAGCTAGAATGGTTGGGAGCCAGAGCGTTAATGAAAGAGCTGCAGCTCGGTTGGGAGCTCCAATACACAGAAAACGGAAAACCGTTTTACTCCAATGGACCTAAAATTTCTCTCACACATTCTAAAGATTACATAGCTATTATAACACATCATTTCAGTGAGGTAGGCATAGATGTCCAAGAGATCGTAGAAAAAGTAACACGAATAAAGCACAAGTTTTGCAACGCTCAAGAGTTAGAATGGGCTAAAACCACAGAGGATTTCACGCTAATCTGGAGCGCAAAAGAAGCTGTGTTTAAAATCAAAGCTGTCTCTTATACACATCTGACGCTGCCGACGAAT
>CAJXOV010000466.1 GCA_913057815.1 uncultured Flavobacteriales bacterium | reverse complement strand
ATTTAAATGAGATAAGTGCATTTTTAGAAAAAGTAGCTGACTAGTCTTGTTTCTTTCATATGAAAATTGAGTTTAATCAAAGTTTCAAATAACTTTGCTACGCTATGAATACACTTCTTTTAGACAAACACTTGGCGCAGACCACTCCTTTTCCTGTAGGTTTAGAAGTTAGTCATGCGGCTGGCTCATATATCTATACTAAGGACGGAAAGAAATACTTGGATATGATTTCAGGGCTTTCAGTTTCTAATCTTGGCCATGGAAATCAAGCGGTAAAAGATGCTATTCATGCTCAGTTAGAAAAGTACTCTCATGTGATGGTTTATGGAGAATTTGGTCAGGATTCTGTATCAGATTTGGCGGCTACTTTAACTGGTTTACTCCCTAATTCCTTAGACACTTGTTACTTTGTAAATTCAGGAACAGAAGCCATAGAAGCTGCTATCAAACTAGCTAGAAGAAGCACAGGAAGATCTGAACTTATAGCTTTTAATGGAGCTTACCATGGAGGAAGCACAGGTTCATTAGCTATTTCTTACAATGAGGAAAAGAAATATGCCGTGCGTCCATTAATGCCAGACGTAAAGTTTATAGAACTAAATAAGCTTGAAAGCTTAGAATATATAACCGAAAAAACAGCAGGAGTATTTCTAGAAACCATTCAAGGAGACGCTGGAATAAGGATACCAGATGTGGCGTTTTTAAGAGCGCTTCGAAAAAAGTGCACTGAAACAGGAACACTGTTAATCTTAGATGAAATTCAAGCTGGAATGGGCAGAACGGGAAAGTTCAGCGCTTTCGAGCATTATGATGTCGTTCCTGATATTCTTTGCTTAGGAAAAGCCCTTGGAGCGGGGTTACCTATAGGAGCTATGATTTCTGGTAGAGCGTTAATGGAGAAATTCACACACGATCCTATGTTAGGTCATATCACCACGTTTGGTGGAAACCCTGTTATCTGTGCTGCGGCTAATGCTGGGTTAAAAGAGCTTTTAAAAGATGGAATCATAGCCTCTGTAGAAACTAAAGGAGATTATATTTCATCTTCATTAAGCGCTCACCCTGTGGTAAAAGAAATAAGACAAAAAGGTCTTTTTATAGCCATAGAGTTAGAATCAGCTGAAAAAGTACAACAGGCGTTTGATTACTGCTTGGCTAACGGAGTAATAACCTTCTGGTTTCTTTCTTGTAAAAATGCTTTCCGTATAGCTCCTCCTTTAAATATCACTGATGAAGATTTAAAACATGGAGTTTCTGTTCTTAAAGATGCCTTAGATTCATTGGCATAAAAAAAGCCAAGACGAATCTTGGCTTTTACTTTAATCTGTATATCTAGTTTCTTACATAGCCTCTATCCATTCAGTAGGAATTACTATTTGAGTTTCCCATTTAGATGGATCTGGCTCAGTTCCTGGGTCTGTCATATAAATTTCATAACATGGCATTAGAGGAGTTAATCCTTTAGCATAAATAGCAGGCATCATCTTCTCATAAGTATCAGAAAGAGTTTCATAAGGTCCAATATGCATAAAGGTGATCGCTTTATGTGGTTTTATATACGCAGAGGCTAACTTCATACCTCCATAGATTTCCTCACTTGATTTCATAGCTATAGAAAATGTAGATGAGGTAGTTTCATCATCATAAGCCTCGGTTACAGAAATCGGTGGTTGAATTAACTTAGCCACATCACCATTAGCTCCAGTAACTGTAAATATTTCTTGATAAGCTGCAGAGTACATTTCTTTAGTAATATCAGCCACCTTCACATCTGTATATCTTTTACCGATGTAATGAAAACCTTCTAGATCTACTTCTTCCATTCCCATTTCTAAAGCAGGGGCTTCTTTAGAAGTAAAAGGATTATCGTTAGCCGCTTTTTCCATAGCCGTCAATCCTGTTTCATACATTCCTGTTAACATAGATGGCATTACTACATTCATTATTCTTTGGAAAAATCCCGTACCACCAGTACTTTCGAAATTCCAAACAACTTCTGTTCCTTCCTCTACTTCCTTGAACTGCATGTCACACGTACTGTACTCCATACCGTCACCCATATCAAAACCTATATCCATCCCTATTTCCTCTCCTTCAGTAATTTCTCTAATTTCCATTTCACCTATCCCAGTTTTAGGTCCATCCCATGAGTATCCTCCGCCTACTCCTCTAGAGCCAGCTTCATTATAGGTTACTTTCATTTCTGGGTCTGACGCAGCCCATGGACTCCAATTAGGCCAATTTTTAAATTCAACTACTTGTTCCCAAACAGCTGGTAATGGCGCTTTAAGTACTTTTTTATGAGAGACATTCATCTCTGATGGCCCGAAAAATCCGATTCCTACAACAAGTAAAATCAGTAGACCCAATAGAACTAATATTATCCTAACTACTTTCATGATGTTTTCATTTATTTCTAACAAATGTAAAAATATCACGGGTTTGTAACACTGGAATTTATTAGATACTTTGCCGAGCTTAAATAGAACTTCATGTTAAGAGTAATAATTCTATCGTTTTTCTGCGTTGCAACGCTTATTTCATCAGCCACAACCATCACTGAATCAGCCAACACGGACTACTCTGACGATTCCTTAATGGAGCTACACACAGCCAAAGGAAAATTCAGTCTTTACTTAGATAAATCTGAAGGAATCATTTTAGACTGGCCAAATGAACTTTCTCAGCCTACTGACAGCTTTTTCGTAAAATTCGACAGTAAGCTTTA
>CAJXOV010000465.1 GCA_913057815.1 uncultured Flavobacteriales bacterium | reverse complement strand
CGGAGATGTGTATAAGAGACAGCTTATTAATCTCGGAAAAAGTTCTAGCTGACGCAAAATGATGATCCAAACTCAACACTTTTTCATATAAGATCTTTACCACCTGAAGACCTTTCACATATCGGATTTTACAGATAGCAAATTCCTCTTGAAAAGTCACTTCTTCCAACTGAACTTCTAACAGATTCTTCCTGAGTAAATAATCAAGTGTTTTTCGTCTCGATGTTTTTTTTAATACTGATTTATTTATGTGAGAAATCTCTGAAGATATACTTTCTCGTTGCACCGCGAAATGCTCCCTTACCTGAACGACCTGTTCAGCCATTTCTAAGAGAGTATCATCTAACGAATTATCAGAGGCGTAGGTAGAAGAAAATAGAAGTAAAAAAAGGCTGGCAATTATTATTCTGAGTGGCATGGACAAATAGGTTTAAAGGTTCTAAAAATATATTGGCCAGGCACCTAACTAACTAGATTCAATCTATAAAATTGTGCATCTACATGCAGGTTTTAAATATCCTAGTACTACATTCGTTTTATGAGAGCTTTATTACAGAGAGTTTCAGAAGCCAATGTCTCCATTTCCAATAATAGGGTAGCAGAAATTAACACTGGATTATTAATCCTGGTTGGTATTGAAGAAGAAGATTCTAAGGAGGATATTCCTTGGCTTTGCAAAAAAATAGTGCAGCTAAGAATTTTCTCGGACAACGAGGGGAAAATGAACTTAGATATAAAGGATGTGAATGGCGACATTATAGTGGTAAGCCAATTCACCCTTCACGCTAAAACTAAAAAAGGAAACCGACCGTCTTACATTAAAGCAGCCCGACCAGAAGTAGCAATTCCTTTATATGAAGAGTTTATCAATGAACTCGGAATAAGCTTAGAAAAAGAAATTCAATCAGGTGAATTCGGTGCAGACATGAAAGTGGGGCTGGTTAATGATGGCCCCGTTACTATTTGGCTAGACACTAAGAATAAAGAGTAGGTTAATTTTTAATGTTTAATTATTAATGCAGATGCTAATCATAGCTTTACACACTGCACAATTGTAAACTAAACATCGTTGAGATTTGGGAAGGTGTAACGCCTGTGTGACTGAAAGACATATCAACTACTTTTACTTTTAAGATGACTATAAAAGAAGCTCAAAACAAAACAGACGATTGGATTAAAACCTATGGTGTTAGATATTTCGATGAACTGACTAACATGGCTATTCTAACCGAAGAAGTAGGTGAAGTAGCTAGAATTATTTCTAGAAGATACGGTGAACAATCCGAAAAAGAATCGGATAAAAACAAAGATCTTGGTGACGAAATGGCGGATGTTTTATGGGTGTTGATGTGTCTAGCTAATCAAACCGGAATAGATCTAACAGAAGCACTTGAGAAAAATTTTCATAAAAAAACCTCTCGTGATTCAGAGAGGCATATAAATAACGAAAAGCTCAAATAAGCCTCAGATTTTAACACTATCTGGTATTTCACAAACCGGAATTGGCTGCATTTTATGCTGATTCGCTCTATTGAGCTTTTGAAACAAAATCATCACCTCTTTTTTTCTCCCTTCAAGAATAGCAGTGTCTTTTTCTATTCTCAAATATTCCATAGCCCATTCTAACTCTACATAACTGGCACCTATTTGATCTTCATCCGTCCTTCCATCGTCCCATAACCCATCTGTAGGAGCGGCTTTAATAATGTCTTCCATTACTCCAATCTCCTTCCCTACAGACCAAACTTCCGTTTTATATAAATCTGCTATCGGACTTAGATCCACCCCACCATCACCATATTTCGTATAAAACCCTACCCCGAAATCTTCAACCTTGTTTCCTGTTCCTGCCACTAATAATTTATGATGACCCGCGAACGCATAAAGAGTAGTCATTCTCAGTCTAGCTCTAGCATTAGCCATAGTAAGGTGATCCTGAATTTCTTTTGGATATGTATTCTCGATAGCTTTAAATGGCTCTGTAAGATCTACCACAAAACCTTTTACATTCGGAAAATTCTCTTCGAGCCAAGCGATATGCCTTGAGCTTAAATCAAACTGCGATGCGTTTTGATAAATAGGCATATTATAAAGAAGTACTTTCTTACCGGTCAAGGCACACAGCGTAGATGTAACTGCAGAGTCTATTCCTCCACTTACGCCCACTACAAAACCTTCTAATCCAGCCTTAGAAACATAACTTTCTAACCAATTCGTAATATGTTCTGCTACCTTTTTAGAGTTCATCCTAGAATAAGATTCCTGCCGTTATAGCAAAACTATTTGTGATAGATTTTAAATCAAACGTATCATAATTTCTTCCACCATCTGCAGCACCGTCTAAATCGAACGATGGATTCCCATCATCATTTGGCTTAATTCCTCTTTCCTTTGATTTAAACACATTGGTAAAACCATTGTTGTAAGTTATTCCAAACATTAATGAAGTATTCCCACTTAACGAATAATCCACTCCAGCTCCTACTATCAAAGAAGCTCTTACAGGTAGTACCTCATCAGAAATATCCAATCCTTCTTCTTCTATTTCACCTTTATCAATAGTAAAACCATCAGCACCATCATCCAGCCATGTAGAAACCAAAGTTGTAGGATCTTCCACCAATTGACTCCTGAATTTTATTATGTCATCACCAGTAGCCTTAGTAGCAAAACCTAATCCGACACCAAACTGTCCCCAATAAGTGAGGTAACCGATTTCATCAGTTCTTAACTT
>CAJXOV010000464.1 GCA_913057815.1 uncultured Flavobacteriales bacterium | reverse complement strand
ATGTAGAGAGGTCTCGTGGGCTCGGAGATGTGTATAAGAGACAGGGTAAAAGCCATGAGGGTACTTATTCTCAACATGAGCCTTAACTTCTTGAGGTAATTTCTCTAAGGAAATGATTAGATTTTTCATAATAATTGTTTTTTCATAGTACTAGGTTTAAATCAAAAGGTTACAGTGTTTTCCTTTCTGCACTATGTGTTGTGCAAACTTGAATGATAATTACACAAGAGTATGTGCAGCTGATTCCTACTTTTATGTAGGACAATTCATATGTGTTAAAATCACTTGGTGTTACAATATTTGCAACGCCTATTGGCTTAATACTTGTGTAAGGAAAAATTGATATGAAAAAAATATTCGTACTCGTACTATTTAGTTGTGTGCTTTTAACCACATTCGGTCAGGTAAAGAAAGTTTCCTCGAACCGAGAAGAGTTTGTTTCAGACTTAACTAATCATTTCACTTTTCATCAAAAGAAAGAAGGGAAAAAATTTATAGAGGACGAGTTTGCTCTAATCTATACACCAGAGAATTTTAGCACTCCCATGCATACATCCATAGTTGAAATCTCCAATATATTTTTGAAGAATAAAGTGAAGGTTTCTCCTGACTTTGAAAATTGGATTCGGTGTTTAATCTCATTTTCAAAATCATCAAAAGATGAGGCCTATTTTGAATCATGGATAGGCTTTATAAAAAAGCTTCAAGAGAAGAAAAAGACCAAAAAATATACAGCCAAGTTTTTAGGAGTAAGTTTAGCCCTCTTCGAAGATGACGCCTTTTATAGTACTCCCGCCATTTCTTGGAAAACGAATTCAAAAAACTATTCATTTGAGTTCGATAGTATTCCTAGTCTAGTTATACCTGATGGTAACATAGTATGTTATTCAAGAAAAGATAGTTCTGTAATTATTAACACTTCTGGAGTTTATGATCTTATGAAGGAGAGATTTTATGGAGATAAAGGAAGGGTTACCTGGGCTAGAGCTGGATTGGATCCTGAAAAAACATATTGTGAGTTTGGTGATTTTGAAATTAGAATAAAGGGTGCCGCTTATAATATTGAGGATGTTACTTTTTATAATGAATACTTTGATACGCCTTTAGAAGGAGTGTTGAAAGAGAAAGTGCTGGCTAATAGAGATGCAGAATCAGCTAATTTTCCACGATTCGAGAGTTATAATCAGCTTTTAGAGATTAAACAAATATTTGAAAAAGTAGATTTTTCAGGAGGGTTTACTATGGCTGGTAATAAATTAGCAGGAAGCGGTACAGACGAAACTCCAGCTAGGCTTACTTTTTATAAAGATGGCCTACCATTTCTAAGAGCTCAATCCAAAGAATATTTGATTCGGCCAAATAGAATAAATAGTTCTAAAAGCTCTATGACACTTTATCTAGATAAAGATTCGATCTACCATCCAAACTTAATTTTGAAATTTGAAAATGATACTAGAATATTGTCTTTGGTTAAATCTGAAGAAGGGGTTTCTAAAGCTCCTTTTAATAATTCTTATCATGATGTAGATATTTTCGTAGATGCTATTTATTGGAATATTGATGACCCTTTACTAACAATGGGAGCTATTAAAGGATCATCTAATCAACTAGCTATTTTGGAGTCCTTCGATTTTTTCAAAAAGGAAAGATATAAGGCTATGATGGGTTTTCAGGATACCCATCCATTAGTGAGTATTCAGGATTTCACTAAGTATTCAGGAAAAGACGAGTTTCATATAAGTGAATTAGCTGAATATATGAGAATCAGTTCATCTCAACTAGACCAGCTCTGTATAGATCTCAATAATAAAGGATTTATACAATATGATGTAGATTCTAGGCAGTGTGTAATTAAACAGAAACTTAAAGATTATGTGACTGCATCTGGAGGAAATAGAGATTACGATGCGTTGCAATTTGCCTCTAATACTAACGGAAGAGATAATAATGCTCAATTAAATCTAGTAAATTTTGATCTACTAGTGAAAGGAGTTGGAAGGATCAACCTGTCAGATTCTCAAAAGGTGGTTATACTTCCAGCTAGAGAAGAAGTGATATTAAAGAAAGGAAGAGACTTTAAATGTGGGGGACGAGTATTTGCAGGTAATTTTGAATTTATAGGAAAAGACTATGATTTCTTTTATGATGAATTTACTTTAGGCTTAAATCAAGTAGATTCTACTAGGATATATGTTGACGATACTGAAAGCAGCACTGATTTATATGGAAATAAAAATCAGAAAAAAATTAAGAATGTAGTTGAAGGTATTAAGGGAACTTTAAAAATAGATTCTCCTAATAATAAATCGGGTGTACTGGCTGAAGATTATCCTGAATATCCTATTCTCACCAGTGAAAATGACTCTTATGTCTATTATGATAATAAGAAAATCCAAAATGGAGTATATAATAAGGATGACTTTTATTACCAAATAGAACCTTTTGTAATTGATAGTTTGGATAATTTCCAGACGAATAATATGAAGTTTGATGGAACATTGGTTTCTAACATATTCCCTGATATTAGTGAGCCTCTAGTAATTATGGATGACTTTTCTCTTGGTTTCAATAAGTCGACTGAAGGAGGTGGATTACCAGTCTATGAAGGAAAAGGGGATTTCACTAAAGACATTAAGCTTAGTTATGACGGTTTACAAGGAAGTGGTGAGTTAGAATTTTTAACATCACTCAGTCTGTCTCTTATACACATCTGACGCTGCCGACGAATAGAGAGGTG
>CAJXOV010000463.1 GCA_913057815.1 uncultured Flavobacteriales bacterium | reverse complement strand
TTCCCTTTCCCATCATGGGCAAACAGAAACAAACGGTACTCACCAGGCTTGATTACTGAGAAATCTACTTTATTATTTTTAAAGTCTGATTTACTGAAAATTCCTTTTACAGGCTTTGGAGTTCTTTCTTTATCACCTCCAGTCTTCTTATCTGTACTTTCCGGAATTACCTGCCATTCATATTCGATTTGGTCATTGTTTTTATCACTGATGGCTACGCTAGCATTCATGACACTTCCAGCTTTAACTACAATGTTTCCGTGAGCATTTTTACCGTTTAGACTAAAATCCTTCATAGTGGGAGAGAAATTAACTGGATCCGTCCCTCTCCATCCTTTTATTAGAGCATCCATTACTTCTGTTTCCTCTCCTTCTTCGGTGAATAGACCAAACCAAGTAGAAGTATGTTCTTGTTTCTGTCCCCATAAAAAAACATAAGATCCTAAACAATTAGCTTTATCTCCTAAAATTGCTTGAAAGCTTTTATCATAAGTCTCAGCCTTTTCAGAACTGGTTTCTTCTATTGATGCTCCCCACTTTGTTTTAGCCACTTCCCACCAGCCATATGGGCCCCATTCTGCCACCACATATGCTTTCTCCCATCCATACACTTTAACTGCCTGAGGAAGATAATCTATGTTCCCGTACGTGTTTAATCCTAAGATGTCTAGACTAGGAGTGTGCTTATTAATCAATTTGATTTCAGCTACATCTAATCCTGCCGTTACAGCCATAGTTGGATGGTTTGGGTCTTCTTCCCTCACCATTTGACAGATGTCTTCTAAATGCTTCCACACTTCGAAATTGGAGTAGTCTAAATCCATTTCATTCCCTACTCCCCAAATTAAAATAGCCGGATGATCTTTATATTTTCTTACTATTCTTCTAAATTCTTCCAATTGAGCTTTTACCGCTCCTTCATTCGAATAATCAAACCCTTGTCTTTCCTGCCCCATCCAGATACCAAAAGTTACAGTAAGACCATGCTCTAAAGCATTCTCTAATATTTCATCAGTTTGAGCATCAATCCCCCAAGTTCTAATAGAGTTTCCTCCATAATCAGCCAGCTTTTCAAGCTCCACTGTTCCTCCTGCACCATTTATGTAATATGGTTCTCCATCTTTTAAAAGCTGAAAACCAGACTCTGTCTTTTCTACTTTTACTACTGAAGCTTCAGCCAATGAATTCATACTCAATAGTCCAATAATTAAAAACAGCTTATTCATCTTATTCATGTTTATTTTATAATTCTCGCTCAAATAGAATAGTCAATTTTCACCAATTCTAAATGGTTTGATAAACCCTAATGTATTCCACTTCCAATAGTTTCTCTGATTGCAGAGCTTGACTATTTACATCTCCTCCAAGGTTTCCTCCTATGGCGGTATTTAAAAGAAGATGAAATTCTGCATCAAAAGGCCAAGTAGCACTAATCAAATCATTATTTCTAAGAACTTTGTATGTCTCTACATCATCTAGAAACCACGTAATGCTATTCTCATCCCACTCTACAGCGTATTTATGGAATATTGGTGATGGAAAAAAACCTTCCAATTCACCCAATTGTCTGTGATTCCCTTGTGAATCTGCAAAATGAATAGTGTTAAATATTTCATTCGGCCTATTTCCTACAAATTCCATAATATCTATTTCTCCACTAACAGGCCAAGAATCTGATGGTTCTGAAGGAAGCATCCAGAAAGCATGCCATAGACCTGGTGTAGAGGCCATGCGGATGGAGGCTTCCATCTTTCCATACTTAAAATCACCACTATTTAAAGATCTTATTCTTCCAGAAGTGTATTCATATCCACCAACAGCTTCTGCCCTTGCCTTAATGAGGAGTTTTCCGTCTGAGACTTCTACGTTGTCTTCTTGGTAATATTGTTCTTCGTTATTCCCCCAATTTAAAATCCCATACTGAGCACCATTCCCTAATTGAATATCCCACTTGCTCAAGTCCAATTCCGTTCCATCAAATTCATCACTCCACACTTGTTGATATACCTTCTCTATAGGATCACTTTGTTTGCATGAACTAGCTCCTAGAACTATGGTCAAAAACAAAATATATGAATACTTCATGTTCTAATTTTTTTTCGAAATTCTGCTATTTTCATTCTAGTAGAATTATAAAAGTTTACTCTAAAAGGGCGTTGCAACGCTAAAATAACTCAAGTACTATGGCACTTGAACCAGCTCAATATCATCTATGAAAATTGTGCCTGAACTCTTCCCTTGAAATTCTAATTGTCTAATTTGATCAAGAACGAATTTACCTTCTTGAAGATTTAAATCTTTCAGGGGAACTTTAACTTCAACCCATTTATTTTTAGCTTCAACAGATTTACTATCTAAAATCTCCGATGAATGTCCTTTGTAATCATTTAGATTGACTTTAAACTGAGCATCACCTATGATTTTTACTTTCATTTTTATTTCGGAGACTTCTGTAATACCTCTAAAATTAACTGCATACCAATCATTCCAGTTAATACCCCACTTGTCCCAAGAACAATCTTCAGAATTATAAGTCCATTTTATACAAGTATTCCCTTCTGATTCTTTAATCTCCTCTAATGTCTGACAGGGATTGTAGCCACCACCCCAGGCATCTTCTTTCAGTTTTCCTTCAGTGTAAATTAATTGATTAGGATTTCCTTTAGGTTTCATAAGCTCTACTTCAGTTCCTGTCTCTTATACACATCTCCGAGCCCACGAGACCTCTCTACATCTC
>CAJXOV010000462.1 GCA_913057815.1 uncultured Flavobacteriales bacterium | reverse complement strand
GCGGTGTAAGAAATTATGAAGGGCCAGACTTTACCTCTGGGTTTAGTTTTAATGTCCCTGTTCAAGAAGCTTATGAGGCTTTTGATAGTGATGATCCTAGAAGAGATATTGCCATCTTAAATATTGATGCATGGGCTACTGCAACCGGAGCAACTTTTGGAACTGGTTTTGAACACACAGGGTATTTTAACAAAAAGTATATCCCTAGAACAAGAAGCGATCAAGCATTAGCAGATTTAAACTTAACCAATCCTAACAACTATAGGTCTATTCGTTATGCAGATGTTTTATTAATGGCTGCTGAAGCTAATAACAGAGGTGGAATAGACGAGGCGAAAGCACAGGGCTATTTAAATGATGTAAGAAGAAGAGCTTTTGGTGATGATCTTCATGATATAACAGCAACAGGTGCATCACTTACAAACGCTATTTATCTTGAAAGAAGATTAGAACTTATAGGTGAAGGTCATAGGTTTTTTGATTTAGTTAGAACAGGTAAAGCTGTTCAAGAAATCAATGGTTTTCAAGCAGGTAAGCATGAATTATTCCCTATTCCAGCAATTGAAATTCAATTGGCTGGTAATGTGTGGGCTCAAAATCCAGGATATTAAAAAATAAATACGATGAAAAACGTGAAAAAAATATATAAATCAGTTTTAATCATTTTAGTGATTATAAGTTGTACAGACAACCGAGATTTAGGGTTTTTAGAAGAAGTAGTACTTCCTTCAAATATTAGTGCATTGTTTGATATTACTCAAGACAACTCAGGTCTGGTAACCATAACTCCTTCTGGTGAAGGGGCAAGCACTTTTGAAATAGGTTTAGGAGATAGCTCAGAATCAGTAAGGATTACTTCTGGAGAAAGTATAGAGAATATCTACACAGAAGGAAGTTATAATGTTTCAATTACTGCCTTCAATATTGTTGGTGATTCTACACAGGTAAATCAACAGTTAGTTGTGTCTTTTGAAGCTCCACAAAACTTAGAAGTAGTCATAGAAAATGACGCTTCCACATCTAAACAGGTAAATATAAGTGCTACTGCAGACTTTGCAATAAGCTATGAATTTCATTCTGGTGAAACAGGAATAGACCAACCTGTAGCTACAGCTAATATTGGTGATGGAATTTCTTATGATTACGAAACCCCTGGAATTTATTCTGTGAAAATAGTTGCAAAAGGTGGAGCTATTGAAACCACAGAGTATACCGAAGACTTTGAGGTAACCGAAATTGTATTCCCTCTTAGCTCTGCTCCAACACCACCAAATAGAAATGATGTTGATGTGGTTTCTATTTTTAGTGATGTATACACAGACGAAACATTAAATGAGCTTCCAACAACTTGGTCTTCTACTAACTTTGAAGAAGCCAACATAGATTCAGACAATATCTGGAAACTAACAAGCTTAGATTTTTTAGGTATTGTAACTAATTATGATGCTGGAATAAATCTCTCTGAAATGGAGAAAATGCATATTGATTATTGGGTACCCGAAGGAACAACAAATGAATTATTTGTTAAAATTGTAAATACAGTAGACGGTGGTGAAGATATAGAATCTCTAGGAGCTACTACAGGAGGATCTTGGCAAAGCATAGAGCTAGATATTACTGCTTTTGATGGTGGTGATTTAGCAAATAAAGAAAAAATTACACAGATACTTATAGATTCTGATGGAGAAACTCCAGTTGCTTACATAGATAATTTTTACTTTTATCGAGAAAGTACAACATCTTCATTTGATGATGGTTTATTAACAAACGGAGATTTTGAAGGCGGAAGTGCTCCTTGGATTGAAGGTGTTGATGATGCTTCACCTGCTCCAGTAGTAACCGTTGGAGGCAATACCTACTATTCTGTAGATGTAACAGCGGCAGGGAATGTATATGATGTAAATGTGAGTCAAAAAGTTGAAATTATTGGGGGGAATACCTATACTCTTAGCTTCGATGCATGGTCAGATGTTAATAGGTCTATTGTAGCTGGTATAGGATTAAGTGCAGATCCATGGACTAATACTGGAGAACCATTAAACATCACTACAACAAGAACAACCTATACCTTTACTTACACAGAAGCAGGTTTTGGTGCATCCGATGCACGAGTATTATTTGACATAGGAGGTGACATAGGTCTTGTTAATATAGATAATGTGTCTTTAGTTCTAGGTACCGGAAATTTACTTACCAATGGAAATTTTGAGGCTGGAAGTGCTCCTTGGATTGTTGGAGTTGATGACGCAGAAGCAGCTCCGGTTGTAACTATTGCAGATAATACTTACTACTCTAGAAATGTTACAGCTGCGGGGAATGTTTATGATGTAAATGTGAGTCAAAAAATTGAAATTATTCAAGGAAAAACCTATTTCTTAACATTTGTTGCTTGGTCAGACACAAATAGGTCTATAGATGCAGGTATTGGATTAAGTGCAGATCCTTGGTCTAATGATAAAGAAACTATCAACATAACTCCAACCAAAACAACTTTTACATTAACCCTAGAAGCATCAGATTTTGGAGCTACAGACGCTAGAGTACTGTTCGATATTGGAGGAGAAGTTGGAGAAGTTAATATAGATGATGTCTCATTATCAATGAATTAAAAAATGAAAAAAATGAAACTATTTAAAAACATTCTTGGAGTATTTTTCTTAAGCATACTTCTTTTCACAGGTTGTCAAGAGGAGGATAAAGAATTTGGAGATTTAATAGCCCCAACCAATATTACTTTAAG
>CAJXOV010000461.1 GCA_913057815.1 uncultured Flavobacteriales bacterium | reverse complement strand
ATGTAGAGAGGTCTCGTGGGCTCGGAGATGTGTATAAGAGACAGGCTATCTGCTCAATTTATCTCCAAACAAGTAATAGCACCGCTAGGTGGTACTATTTCAAATGGCAATAACCAACTAAGCTGCACAGCTGGAGAGATTGTTGTAGGGAATATGACAGCTGAAGATGGAAGTTTTCAGTTGGGTAATGGGTACTATCCTTCTCTTAACCTTGAAGTTTTAAGTATTGATTCCCCAACAACAAATCTTTTAGTAAAGATATATCCAAACCCAACCAAAGAAGTGATTTTTATATCACATCCTAGCAGTAATTTTTTTAAAGTCTTTATTTATGATTTGGCTGGTAAGGTATTATTACAAAAAGAGGTGGGTATACAAGAACTTATTAATATAGAAAAATATCCCACAGGGACATATCTTATTAATGTAACTGCAGAAGACAAAAAAACCAATTCATATAAAATTATCAAGCAATGAAAAACTATCTATCCATTGTAATACTTCTTTTTTTAGGATTTAGCTTAAATGCTCAAGCACCTCAAGGGTTTAATTACCAAGCTACGGTTCGAAATAGTGCTGGGGAGTTGATTATAAAGTCCAATGTATATTTCAAGTTTAATATTATTCAGGGCTCACAAACAGCAGACCCTATTTTTTCAGAGACGCACTATGTGTCTACGGATGATTTGGGTCAAGTTAGTCTAGTTATAGGAGAAGGAACTTCACAGAATAATCTAGCCAATTTTAATGAAATCAACTGGTCATTGGGAAGTTACTTTTTAGGTATTGAATTAAACACAGGTAATAGTTATGTTTCTATGGGTATGACGCAACTGCTAAGTGTGCCTTATGCCTTGTATGCAGAGAATAGTGGTAATGCTACTACCCCTAACCTTGAAACTGTTTTAGGGCAGAACAACTCTGCCAACGAACAACAAATAAAAGAATTACTAGACCCAACAGATGCGCAGGATGCAGCAACAAAAGCCTATATAGATTTGTTGGTTGCAGAAGCAGTTAGTAATCTTCAAAGTCAAATAGTTGACTTAGAGACAAAGTCAGTGATAGAATTAAATAATTCAACCATTGAATACGAGGAAATAAATTCTTTTTTATCTGAACCAGCACTAAATTCAAAGCGTCAAATAAATGTAATTGTTTTGAATTATATCCCATCTAAAGATAATGGTTACACGGTAGATCAAAACACCTTCCCATTTAGAGATGATCTTGGAAATTATGATCCAAAATTAAAAGTAAAAGATTTTAAAAAGTGGATTTTAGGAGAAACTATTAGAGTGAAAAAAGGTATAGAGGAAGGGTCTAGATTTAGAGGTTACAAAACAGATAATGATCCTTATATAGGAATAAAAGTAATCAAATACATAAATATCTATAAAATTCCAAAAACAGAGAGAGAGATTTCTCCAGAGCGCTTTGCTGTTGACAGTACGGAGGCATATTATCCTGATTATCATAAGTTGTTTGAAGACTTAAAAATTAAAGAATTAGTAGAAAATGAGAATGTTAAGGAGATATGGTTTAATAGAAAATCATTGTCGGTACCAGAATCAAATATGTCCAGTCCTAAGTCAGGAGATATCTCAAATCTTTACTATGAACAGGGATATCAATTTAATAATGATTATGAAAATACAGATCTTCCAATTTATGACAAAACTTATGTAGTATATTCTCATTGGCTTCATAATTCCTATGATTTTACTCTTCACGTTAGAGGCCATCAAATAGAAAGGCAAATGAGTTACTTTGAAGATGGTGATTTTATTTGGGGAAAATTTAAGGGATTTGATATAGGAGAAAATGGAAGAGAACGCGGATGTGGGACGGTTCATTATCCTGTCAACGCTACTTCTGGTTATCAATACAACAATACCGGTTCTGTTCTGTCTGATATTGAAAATTGGCTACCTGATAATTCTGGAGAACAAACACTAATTAATAGTGATTCTTGGAAAAGAGATATTACTATAAGCACTCCGATGCCAATCTGGAACGATTATAAATCTGAGACCAATAGATCTATTATCGGAAATGATCCACAAGGTGGGTGGATGATTTATTGGTTTCAATCAATTCCTGGAGACATACTTATACCTTATAATGAAAATTATAATTTAAGTAATTGGTGGGACTTATTTTATGATTGGGATGATTCAATTTCAGAAAATCGTGGACATAAAACGCAATCATCAACCCAGTCACCGACATATAAAGTTGAATTAGAGATAACAGGATATACAGACAGTTGTGGTGTTGAAGCACCTAATTTTTATTACGAAATAAACTATAAAATTGATGATAATGAAGTTATTTTTGAAGCAGCTGAAGGCACTGAAGGAACGTCTTGGAGTCATCCTCATTCATCAACTCAGGGAGTTAGTGAAAGTACTATTCAAAATAATTTAGAAGTAACAATTCATCTTGCAAATTTCAATCCAGACAACCCAAGTGAGACTTTCAAAGGAGCTTATTTAGATAATATGTTATTAGTGATTACTAATACAGATAGCAACGAAGAAGTTTTGAATATTACGTTACCTTCATTATTCATTTGTACTGACGTTGCTTATAAAAACATTATCAATTTTAATCCTGTTGACAATAGTCACACTGTAGAACGATTAACTTATGGGTTTTAAAAAACGTCTTCTTCCTTCAATTCAGGGAGTTCTAAACCTCTTAAGTAGCTTAGATAAGTTATAATAGTCTCTGTCTCTTATACACA
>CAJXOV010000460.1 GCA_913057815.1 uncultured Flavobacteriales bacterium | reverse complement strand
ATCAGTGGCTTAGCAGCAGGTATTTACGCGGTGCAAATCACATCTGGAAAAGATTTGTATACTGAGAAGTTAGTGGTTAAGTAGATAGAGTTTGGTTCCGATAACTATCGGTTTGAGGTTTGAGGTTTGCACTTCGGCTGCACTCAGTGACCGAGGGATTAAGGTTGAAAATGCTATTTAAATAACAATCAACTACCTACAAACCAATAATCTTATCAATTAAACTGAAGACTTATTTTAAATTCTAATCACTGATAACCAGATAGATAATAATTATTCTCAAAATTTCGTGCAGCGTTTTAGATACTGCTCCATCTTAGTAGTGAACAAACCGATAAACCATTGTTAGTTAAAACCACAAAATCTTCAATTACTTCCTCCTTAGGTGAGATAGTAGAAGGTGTGAGAAAAAATCAACAATGGGCACAAGTGGCACTTTATGACCAATTCTTTCAGCCGGCATATTATACAGCATACAGAATAGTAAAGAATAAAATGTCAGCTGAGGATGCCGTTCATGAGGGATTTATAAAAGCTTTTGGAAAAATCCAATCTTTAAAAAACCCAGAAATAGTAGAAGGATGGTTGAAGAGAATAGTGCTGAATGAAGCATTGCAAAGCATAAGAGCCGAAAAACATTACTCTGACCCTATTACAGATGATAACCTAGCAGACGAAGAATTACTCGAAAAAAAAGAGATTCCATTAGATAAACTACTAGAATCAATAGAAGAGCTTCCTGAAGGATATAGAATCATCTGTCAATTGAACCTAATAGAAGAAATGAGACACGAAGAAATAGCCGAATCATTGGGAATTACTGCTAGCACTTCGCGGTCACAGTTGGCCAGAGCTAAGTCTAAGTTAAAAGAGATTATTCACCGAAAAGGAATAGTAAAATGAAAGAACAGTTTAGAAGAGAAAAAGAGCTTCAAACAGGAGCTCCTGAGACCGGCCATAGAGCTAGGTTTATAGATAAACTAGCTGCTGTAGAAAATCCAATAAACTCAAATGCTCAACCATCTAAAGTGAGATGGATGCCATGGCTTAGTGGAATGGCAGCTGCTGCCGTAGGATTATGGGCTGTATTTACTTTTGTATTGACCAATCCAGTAGAACCTAAAGGAGAACTTACAATTCAAAAGTTCAACCCGATAGCAGCCATTAGCGAAAGAAACATGGAATTGGAGGGGATATTCACTCAACACATTCAACCTCAAATCCCAATCTTACTCCAGCAAGAACCAAACTTAAAAGATCAAGTAGAGTTGTTAGACAGATTAGATAGAGAATATGTAAAGCTGAAAA
Source organism: uncultured Flavobacteriales bacterium (assembly GCA_913057815.1). Classification (GTDB taxonomy): domain Bacteria; phylum Bacteroidota; class Bacteroidia; order Flavobacteriales_D; family Sanyastnellaceae; genus ASP10-05a. The sequence continues at coordinate 1,450 of CAJXOV010000460.1, read as the reverse complement.
CCATGTTTGTTCAAACTCAAGGTAACGAATCAGTGACTAAGGAATTGATTAGAAATCATAAGCTTAGATTACAAATAATGGAGCAAATGCTCAATCAATTAGAATTAATGAAATCAAGAAAATCAAAGAAAAATGAAATTAAAAGCGCATAACATAGCCCTACTTATTTTCTTAATAGCTCCTCTTTTTAGCTGGGCCAAGAAAGGAGAAGTAACAGCCTCTAAACACTACGAAGAGAGTTTTAGCATTTCTGAAGGTGGCCAATTAGATTTGGATGCTAGTTTTTCCTCTTTCTCACTTGAAGTATGGGATAAAAACGAAGTTTTCATTAGTGGAGACGTAAATATTGAAGCCAGTAATCAAAAGAAAGCGGATAAACTGTTAGAAAACTTTGAAGTAAAAATGTCCCAGTCAGGAAACACAGTTAACTGTGAAGTAGGAATGGGTGGAAATAATTCATGGAATACTAACGGTTCTACGGAAATGAACGTCCGATTTGTGATCAAAGCACCAAGTTGGATTCTTTTAGACGCCAATCTGAGTTTTGGAGAATTAGAATTGAACAGCTTAAAAAATGCCAAGCTAAACATTGAATACAGTGAACTAAACGCAGGTTCTCTGGAAGGTTCTAATAATGAGGTAGACATGTCATTCAGTGATGCTTCCATAGGAAACTTTGGAGGTGGGAAGTTGGAAAATTCATATGGAGAATTAAGTATTGGGAAACTGAGTGGAAACACTGACTTGGAGAACAGTTATGGTGAAATGAAGATTCAAACGCTTACTAACTCAGTGAAAAGTCTAGATATCGAAAATAGTTTTGGCGAGACTACTGTTACAGTGCCCTCTTCGATGACCTATGATATAAACTCAGAATCAAGTTTTGGAGAAGTCAAAATCAAAGGAGACTGGAACGAGAAAAGTAGTGACAGTGATTTTCAAGAAGAAGAAAAAAGAGGCACTTTAGGTTCAGGCTCCAGCAATGGATCTATAGAAGTAGAATGCTCATTCGGAGAAGTGAAAATCGAACAGGGATAAAATATTCAAAATAAATAACTCATATCGGTTATTTGGTAAGGTTGAAAACCACTGAGGGAATGCTCTCAGTGGTTTTCTTTGTTTTAAAAGAAGGTAATCCATCATAACCCGTTTCATTTAGAGAACAATGTTTAGCTTTAAGACCTAGTTATGTTCAAGTGAAAAGGTCAATAAAAACACTCTTAGTATTAGTCTCTTTTACCGTTTTCATCGGCTGTAATCCAATAATCGATACGGAAATTGTTCCATCATTTTATTACTGGAAAGGAAATAACCAACTGAGCGTAAATGAATCAAATCAATTAGTAGATCTAAAAGCTGAAAAACTCTTTGTGAAACTTTTTGAAGTCCATATGGATGAAATTAGAGGCCCAATACCAACTGCCAAGTGTCCGTTATCCATATATACACC
>CAJXOV010000459.1 GCA_913057815.1 uncultured Flavobacteriales bacterium | reverse complement strand
CACCTCTCTATTCGTCGGCAGCGTCAGATGTGTATAAGAGACAGGATGGTAGTATCCTTTCTTAGCAAGGGTTGTAAGACATTTTTCGTTAGTGATGATAAAATCAATCACTTTTAATTCTGATAAAAAAATTAACGAATATTAAAACTAATCGATAAGTAGTTTTTTCAAAGAATCGTACGCTTTTTCACTTTTCAAGGACATTTTGGCTTCCAAAACACACTCTTTTAAATCACGGGTTGGATTAAATGTGTGGATGGCTAATCCCGCGTTTGCATGAACTACTGCATTCTGCTCTGATGTGCCGTTTCCTGAGATTATTTTTTCGAATAAACCTTTGGCTTCTTCCACGGTATCTCCACCGAATATGTCTTCTGGGTTTACACGTTGCAACGCTAAATCAGATGGGCTCAACACTTCTTCTCCTCTGCTAGAACCCATCTTGAAATCTCCTGTAAGGGAAACCTCATCATAGCCATCCAGTGCGTGCAGTACTTTGAATTCTACCGCTGTGTCTTGCAATATATAATTATACAACCTCAGCAATTTCAAACTAAAAACGCCCGAAATCTGATGAGAAGGTCTTACCGGGTTTACGATAGGTCCCAGCATATTAAAGAAGGTTTTCACTCCCAGATTTCTTCTTACTGGTCCTACAGATTTCATGGCTGGGTGGAACAATGGGGCATGAAAAAAAGCGATATTGCTCTGGTCTAACTGGCGTTTCAGTGTGTCTACATCATTAGTGAAATTGTAGCCCAGCGCTTCTAGCACATTAGAAGAACCACAGACAGAACTCACACCATAATTCCCATGCTTGGTGACTTTATACCCTGCTCCAGCTACCACAAAGGCAGAAAGCGTACTCACATTAAACGTGTTTTTTCCATCTCCTCCTGTTCCACATAAGTCTATGCTTTTTACTCCTCCTAAATCTACTTTCAGGCATAAATCCAGCAGTGCATCACGGAAACCCATGAGTTCGTCTTTAGAAACAGTACGCATAAGGTAAACCGTAATAAATGCTGCCACCTGAGCATCATTGTATTCCTGAGCGGCTATTTTAGAAAGTACTTCTCTGGCCTCATCTCTAGTGAGTTTCTCGTGCTCGAAAAGTCTGTTTAGTATTTTTTTCATTGGTTCTCTGCTGTTAATGGTAGGATTCTATGCTACCCACCCCAAATTACTGGGTTCTATTTTCGTTGAGTTGTTCATTTGGTCTCCAGTAATTTCCCCCTCCAAGGAGGGGAGTTTTGATTTTGATCTTTTTAAAAGGTTGAACAAAATTCTTTGCCGAACTGTAATTCCCCTCCATGGAGGGGTGCCCATAGGGCGGGGTGGGTTATTCGTGTTTGCCACTAAGTTCAAACCTTTAAAAAATTCTCCATCATCAATCTCCCATCTTGAGTCATAATGGATTCTGGGTGAAACTGTACTCCGTAAACCGGTAAACTCTCATGGCGGAAACTCATGATTTCTCCTTTTTCATCTTCAGAGGTTACCAGTAACTCTTTAGGGAAACTAGTTTTTTCGCTTACCCATGAATGGTATCTTCCTGCTTGGAAGTTATCATTTATCCCTTTCAGAATAGGACATTCCTTATCAGTTTTTATCAGCTGACCTTCTATGCCGTGATATACTTTAGGCAGGTTTAGCAGTTCTCCACCAAAAAACTCGGTAAGCGCTTGATGTCCTAGACAAACGCCTAGAATAGGTTTTTGCAACGCTATGGATCTAATAATTTCTGGCATATTTCCAGCCTCTGAGGGAATTCCTGGACCAGGCGAGAGGACTATTTTATCGAACGTTAATGCTTCTTCCGCATCTACCTCATCGTTTCTTTTCACCACCACTTCATAGCTTCCTATGGCTTCTAGAATGTGAACCAAATTATAGGTGAACGAATCGTAATTATCTATGACTAATAGCTTTTTCATACTGTTTCTGCTAGTTTAATGGCCGATACCAAAGCGGCTAATTTGTTGTTTACTTCCTGGAGTTCGCTTTCGGGATTGGAGTCTATGACTATGCCCGCACCCGCCTGAAAATGAAGCTTGTTTTTATGGCTTAAAAACGACCGAATAATGATGGCTTTGTTGAGCACTTCACCATTCAGGCTCATGTATCCAATGGCGCCACCATAAAACGTTCGGTGCTGGTTTTCATACTTTTTAATTAGGTTTAGAGCTTTGTGTTTAGGCGCTCCACTGAGAGTCCCTGCTGGAAATGTGTCTCCAAAAACTCGGAGTGTTTCATCAGGGTTTTTCAGCTTCCCTGTTACTTTACTTACTAAGTGAATTACGTGTGAGAAATACTGAATCTCTTTGTAATTATTTACGGTTACTTCAGTACAGTTTCTGCTTAAATCATTCCTGGCTAAATCCACCAGCATGACATGCTCGGAGTTTTCTTTGGGGTCTTTCTTGAGCAGTTCTGCTTCTGCTTTGTCATGGTCTTCATCTCCTGTTCTTCGATAAGTTCCTGCTATGGGGTGAATTTCTGCTGAGCCATCTGAAACTACCAACTGTGCCTCAGGACTCGAACCAAAAATCTTAAATGAACCGTAATCGAAGTAGAACAAATATGGAGATGGGTTTATACTTCTCAGTGCTCTGTAGACACAGAAATCATCTCCCTGAAAATCATGCGAAAATGCTCTGCTGAAAACCACTTGAAACACATCTCCGCGTTGGCAATGTTCTTTTCCTTTTACTACTAAATCTTTGAACCTGTCTCTTATACACATCTGACGCTGCCGACGAATAGAGAGGTGT
>CAJXOV010000458.1 GCA_913057815.1 uncultured Flavobacteriales bacterium | reverse complement strand
CGAGATGTAGAGAGGTCTCGTGGGCTCGGAGATGTGTATAAGAGACAGAGCCCATATTTAGCATTTCATCGGCTTCATCTAAAACCAAATACTTAAGATCACCAAGTTTAGCAGATTTACGTTCTATTAAATCTAGCAGTCTTCCTGGCGTAGCAATAAGAATGTGCGGAGGTCTTTTTAGATCTCTCAATTGAGTAGAAATAGCAGTTCCTCCATAAACAACTGAAGTCTTTAACTTTCTATTATGCTTATTGAACAGATCAATTTGATCAGCAATTTGTTGGCATAACTCTCTAGTCGGACTTAATATTAACGCTTGAGTAATATACTCAGACGTATCTACTAAATCCAATAACGGCAGAGCGAATGCTGCCGTTTTACCAGTACCCGTGTGGGCTAACCCAATAAAATCTTTCTCGTTTTCAAGCAGAATCGGGATTGCTCCTGCCTGGATATCTGTGGGTTTTTCGAACTTAAGCCCTTCCAGAGCTTTTAATATTGGTTCGGATAAACCCAGTTCTTTAAATGAACTCAAATGTAATTTACTTTTATTTTTATGCTCTGCCTAATGCTTTGAGCATCTTCGTATGATAGCGCAAAGCTCGTACAAAAGTTTTATGTTCATGGTATGGAATGCCAAATTCTTTTGCAGTAGCCTTAACTATAGGTGCTATCTTCTTATAATGTATATGACAAATGTGCGGAAATAAGTGGTGTTCTATTTGAAAATTCAGACCTCCACAATACCAACTTAAGAATGTACTTCCATTAGCGAAATTAGCTGTAGTCTCCAACTGGTGTACAGTTTGATTAACTTCCATCGTCCCTTCTTCTGTTGGTAAATCAAACTTCAACTCTTCTAAAACATGAGCTGGCTGAAAGATGGCAGCTAAGATTAAACCTGAAAGCATATGCCCCATAATAAAACCTACTAACACAACCCACCATGAAATTACTGGCGTTAAGACTAACAAAGGAATTATAAAGAATACAATCCAATACAGAACTTTAAAGAGAATCATTTTAGTTAACTCAGCTTTATATGTTGTATTCTGACCTCTTACTAGGTCCATTTTCTCATATCTAGCTAGCTGAACAAAATCTTTAGCTGTAATCCAAAATACTGTCATTAATGAATAAAAGAACCATGCATAAATATGTTGTAATCTATGAATTGGTCTTCTTTCAGAATGAGGAGAAAACCTCAAAAAAGGAGGAGTATCAATATCCTCATCGAATCCATCAATATTTGTATAAGTATGATGTAGAACGTTATGTTGAATTCTCCATGTTATACTACTTCCACCTACAGCATCTATATATCTAGAAACTAGATTGTTTACTCTAGGTTTGTCTGAATAAGCTCCGTGATTAGCATCATGCATAATACTTAAACCTATTCCAGCTTGACCTACACCTAGCAATCCGTAAAGGAGAATTACCATCCAAGGATTAGTAATGGCTCCAAACCACAGAAGCGCTATAGGAATTAGATAAAAAATAGTAAGTGTTGCAGTCTTCAATACCATTGAAGAGTTTGCCTTTTTGCTTAAATTATTATCTTCAAAATAAGCCTCTACTCTTGACTTTAAAGCCTGAGCAAACTCTTTATCTTTCTTTCTATCGAATCGAACTGATTTCATTTTTTCCACAATTTGCACAACAAATGTATAGATTTCGCTCAGGGTATTCGCTAGTAACCGTAAATCTTTTAACTATCGATTTATTAATTACGAACATTTATCCTCAGCTGACTCTAGAAGGTACTATTTTTCAACTACATATTTTCAAATTTAACGTGTAGAAAACTCTTCATATTATGTTTTTAATTATTACGTATAAAATTTTCTAAAATTGTATCATTGCCACGCAGATAATCATAATCAAAAAGTAGAAATGAGCGATAAAACCTGGACGTTAGAAGAATTAAGAGAAGTTTATAATCAACCTCTATTAGAGCTTGTATACCAATCGGCTACAGCACATAAAGAACATCATGTTACAGGTCAAGTTCAGGTAAGTAATTTGGTTTCTATAAAAACAGGAGGATGCCCAGAAGACTGCTCATATTGTCCTCAAGCAGCACGTTACCATACAGATGTAAAAGTTCACAAACTGCTGGAAGTAGATGAAGTTAAAAAGCGAGCTGAAAAGGCAAAAGAAGCCGGAGTTTCTAGAATGTGTTTAGGAGCGGCTTGGAGAGAAGTTAGAGACAATAGGGATTTTGATAAAGTATTAGGAATGGTCAAAACCATTAGTGATATGGACATGGAAGTGTGCTGTACTCTAGGAATGGTTAATGAAATACAAGCAAAACAACTAGCAGACGCAGGGCTTTATGCATACAATCATAACATAGATAGTTCAGAAGAATTTTATGGAGAAGTTATTTCTACCAGAGATTATGAGGACAGAATAGACACCATAGCCAATGTAAGAAAAGCCAAACTTACAGTATGCTCTGGTGGAATTATAGGAATGGGAGAATCTACAGATGACAGATTAGGGATGCTACTTACTCTTCAAAGTCTAAACCCGTATCCTGAATCAGTTCCTATTAACGCCCTAGTTCCTGTTGAAGGAACTCCCCTAGCCGATCAACCAAGAGTAACATTTGATGAATTAACTCGAATGATAGCTACAACTAGAATTTGTATGCCTAAAACTATGGTAAGGCTTTCTGCAGGAAGAGAAAAAATGACTGTAGCTGAACAAGCGATGTGTTTTATGGCTGTCTCTTATACACATCTCCGAGCCCACGAGACCTCTCTACATCT
>CAJXOV010000457.1 GCA_913057815.1 uncultured Flavobacteriales bacterium | reverse complement strand
ACTCAAGATGAAGAATTTGATAAAGTAAAATCCAAACTTCAAAACTTAAACTCTTCTTTATCTCCCTTTATGAATTCCTCAGAAATTTATAAAACACAACCAATTCCAAGTCATCTTAAAGGTTATAAAAACGCTATATCAAATTCTTTAGAAGGAAAGATAAATCCTGGAAAAATGATGTTAGCATGGAAACAGTTATGTGAAAAGCAGGGAATACATTTTTATAGAGGAGCACAAGCAAAAATACATCCAGAAAACAAAGGGGTATTCTTTGGTAACCACTTTATAAAAACTGAACAAATTGCTATTTGTACAAATGGGTTGACCAAAGAATTAAACTTAAACTTGGATGTAGATCCTGCTAGAAATTTAATTCTATTGACGAAACCAGTTCCTGAATTAAATCTCCCAAGCACTTACCATCATGACAAAGGCTATATCTATTTTAGGATGATTCACAACCGGTTATTAATCGGTGGTGGAAGAAACATATTTAGAGACGAGGAGTCCACATCTAAATTTATTATTAATCAAGATGTTAAGTCTTACTTATTAAAGTATTTAAATACTCACATTAACATTGAAAATTTAGAAATAGATCAAGAATGGACAGGTATAATGGGTGTAGCTGACACTAAAAAAACTATCGTTAAAAGATTGAATAGTCACACGATTTGTGGCGTTCGATTAGGGGGAATGGGAGTAGCTATAGGGACTTTAATAGGAAAAGAAGTAAGTGATTTACTTTGATCTGTTCAGTGATACAAATTTCAAAATGGCGGCTTTTTTACTTGGTTTAAACCATTGAATAGTCTCATATTTATTAAACCAAGTGATTTGTCTTTTAGCAAATCTTCTAGAGTTTCTTTTGACTAGTCGAATGGCTTCTTCTTTATCATACTCCCCATCAAAATGATTGAAAAACTCCTTATACCCGACAGTTTGGAGAGAGTTTAAAGACTTCCTAGGGTAGACCGACTTTACTTCTTCTAGCAAGCCTTCTTCTAGCATTAAATCTACTCGCTTATTTATTCTATCATATAGTTCTTCCCTATCTCTATTCAATCCTATCACTATACTTTTGAAAGGTCTGTCTTTTTTAGACAGAGATCTTAATTCAGAATACTTTACTCCAGAAGCCATGCATACTTCTAAAGCTCTCATCACTCTCTGTTTATTTTGTGCATCCATCGAGGCGTAATGCTCTGGGTCAAGTTCTTCTAATTTGCGTTGCAACGCGACAAGACCTTCTTTTTCGTACAACTCGATAATTTCACTTCTAACACTTGGAGAAGAAGGCAAATCATCCAAGCCAAACATAAGGGCATTAACATATAATCCAGATCCTCCGACACAAATACAAATGTCATTTTCTTGAAAATAACCTTCTAAAAAGGACATAGCTTCTTTCTCAAATTGGCCTGCGCTATAACTCTCACCGAGATCGAGAAAATCTACAAAATGATGTTTAATCACAGCTAGCTCTTGGTCACTTGGCTTAGCAGTACCAATAGCTATATCTTTAAAAAATTGTCTGGAGTCAGCGGAGATTATTTCACACTTATATTCTAGAGCGAGGTCGATGGCTACTGAGGTTTTACCCACGGCAGTAGGTCCAACTACAAATATTAAAGTTTTAGTGGAGGACATTAAAAAAGGTCCTGATAATCATCTAAGTTTTCCATGCCTTGATCATCAAAGCCGTCATCTTGATCCATATCATCTAAATACGCATCAATTTCAGGATCACCGGTTTTTTCATTTTTAGATTCATTCATGATATCACCTAAATCAAAATCTTCTAATAAGTCAACCTCTTTAGAATCTTCTGCTGGAGCTTTACCTAACTCAAACGACATTAGAGGATATGTCAGTTCAGCGTTTGGTTCATAAATTTCAATTAACTCTACATAAAAACACCACATTCTTAAAAAGTCATAGACATACAAGAACCTCTCATGAGGCACTTTAATGTGATCTTTCAGAAGCAAATCATTCATGGCTAATCCTGGAGCACCATGCTCTGCTCCTCCCATATTCATCAATGGTAGTTCCTCTCCTTTTTCCCAGAATTCATCACTTCTATAAAACGAAGCCATTTCCCTTCCTGAAAACTGGAAACACTGCTGGATGCATTCATGTAAATTCACAAAAGAACAGTCGCTCTGTATATCTACATCTCTAAATACATCTTCTTCTGCATCAAGGATAACTCTAAATTTAAATATCTTACTTTCAGACATATATATTGGAGGTTATAAAGCGCTTTTTAAACTATCTATTGAAATAACACTATGACTTGCATGATAAAAAACTTCAGAATTCCTAACACCAATTAATTGTGGAGACTGATGAATAACTTCTAAGTCTACCGCTATGGAATTAGACAATTCTCTGTGTTTTATTAAATCTAAAAAATAAGGTTGAATTTCGGAAGAATCAATATCCCATGACATTTCAAGACTTTTCTTAGCCATAAGACTCACTGAACATCTAGTGCTATGTTTAAAAATTACAATAGTTTTATTAGCGCTTTCATTTAAAGCACCCTCTAAATCAGCTGGTGACACAAGATGTTTCCAATTCATGAATTGTTTTTTTTTGACTATAACAAAATTAGCATTTAAAACGCAGAAAGTTCATTCAAAAATGTATAGAATATGATTAAATTCTCTTAGACTTTTCAAGTAATTGGAAGGCAATAATTTTTAGCTTTGCTCCTTCTTAAAAAGAACAAATGGATACTAGAATTATTAAAGGAATAGGAACAGCAGCAGTACTAGC
>CAJXOV010000456.1 GCA_913057815.1 uncultured Flavobacteriales bacterium | reverse complement strand
AATGTTAAAGGTGAATCCAAAACTCCTAGGAGTTTTGGATTCACCTTTAACATTTAGAAAATGATAGTTGTCAAACAATTGGCGCTGTAGTGAGTTGGAAGTGTTTCTTCTCAGCTCTCTCAACTCTGTTATTTCAGTTTTGTTTTGCAACGCGTTTTCTTCAAGCAGCTTAATCCTTGCGCTTAAAACGCTTAACCCTTTCATACCCGTGTTTAAGAATCCTTCTTTATCCAGAGAATCATATATAGGAGGGACAAAAATGGAGTGATGGTTTCCTCCCGCTAGCTTGCCCGAAAATGCTGCCAGATAGCCTAATTCACCATTTTGTTTTTGTACTACCAGAACCCCAAACATCTTACCAATTTCTTTCCCTTCCATGTCTGGTTTTAAACCGAAATTATGAACCCACTCAGATTGTGAGTCTAAATAACCTTGAAGTTGGAGAGATGCTGTTTTAGCTATGGATGGAGGGTTTAAGCTAAACGGAGACGCTAACATTGAAGGGATGTCTTCTTTGTTGATGGGTGATGTGAAAGATTGAAACTTGGTCTCTTTGGACATAAATAGCTACTTATCGGAAGTGCAAAGATAAGCAGCTTAAATCACTCTTTTAGAGCGATGAGTTTTGACACTGTTTTTAATGAGGTAAACTCCCTATTTTAGCCGTGCAAATGGCAAAAAGAACAATCTTAACTATAGGAATATTAGCTCATGTAGATGCGGGAAAAACTTCTCTAACCGAGTGTTTGCTTCATCATTCTGGAACTACCAAATCTCAAGGGAGTGTAGATAAAGGATCGGCTATAACGGATGCGTTGGCCATGGAGAAAAGCAGAGGTATTTCTATAAAAGCTGCTTCTGTAAACTTCACTTGGAAAGATGTAGAATTTCAATTGGTAGACACGCCTGGTCATATCGATTTCTCTGCTGAAGTGGATAGATCTCTATCTGTGCTTGACGGAGTGATTTTAGTGATTTCTGCTAAGGAAGGAATTCAAGCCCATACGTTAAATCTATGGGAAAGTCTGCGAGAGCGAAATTTACCTGTAATCGTTTTTATAAATAAATTAGACAGAGCGGGAGTAGATGTAGACCAAGTATTCTCAGATTTTGAAAAAGACTTGGGAGCTAAGCTATTTGCCTTAAATTATCCTGACTTATCAGATCCAGATAAACCGAAATTGCTTTCATTTATTGAGAGTGGTATCCATTTAGATTCTCCCATTCTAGATAAATCTTTGGAGAATTTAGCTGATTGTGACGAAGCATTTCTTGAGAGTTATTTAGAAGGGAATACTTCTGATTTAGAATCTATTTTAAAGAAAGGAAAAGAAAAAGTAAAACAAGGAGAGTTGTACGGAGTGCTTTTCGGTAGTGCTAAACTTGGAATGGGTGTAGAGGAATTATTGGACAGTATGGCTACGCTCATTACACAACCAATTAACTACTTAAAGTCACCATCTGCTAAAGTTTTTAAAGTTGAATATCATGAAAAGCAAGGTAGGCTGGCTTACCTAAAGTCGTATGGTGGAGTATTGAAAACCAAAGATGTAATTTACTCTCAGCAGTTAAATAAGGACATTAAAATAAACCAACTATTTAAGCTGCATCTAGGAAGTTTAGAGCAGGTTTCTGAGTTGTTTGAAGGAGAAGTAGGAGTCGTTTCTACTTCTGATATTATCCTCTCTGGTGATGTTTTAGGATCTCAGGATCTTAGCGATGGATTTACCAAAATCAGTAAAGCTGTGCTAGGAGTGGAGGTGAAGGCTTTGGATGATAAAGATTATCAAAAACTAGGAGAGGCGTTGGAAATTCTTAACATCGAAGATCCCATGCTGGATTTTAAGTGGTTTAAGGATGAAAGAGAATTCCACTTGAAAATTTTAGGTCCTATACAAACTGAAGTACTCAAAGAAAGCCTGGCCCAGAGATGGGAAATAGAAGCCGAGTTTTTAAAACCAAAAGTGATTTATAAGGAAACTCCCTCAAAATCTGCAGAGGGATATGTTCGTTACTGGATGCCAAAGCCATGCTGGGCTATAATGACTTTTCTAATAGAACCAGCTCCTTTAGGAAGTGGAGTTTCATTTACTTCCAAGGTTAGAACAACTGATATTAGTAGTAAGTATATAAATGAGGTGAAAAGAGCTATTCCTTGGTCTTTAAAGCAGGGAACCAAAGGGTATGAAGTGACTGATTTATCCATCACTCTTATAGAAGGCTCAGAACACACAGTTCACTCTAATCCAGGAGATTTTTTATTGGCTACACCTATGGGGGTTCTAAGAGGGTTAGAAAACTCAGGTACAGACCTTTTAGAACCGATGTACGCATTTGAAATTAAGGCTAATCAGGACTTGTTAGGGCCGATTTCGAGTGATTTGAATCAAATGAGAGCGCAGATAAATGCTCCTGTTTTTGATAACGATAATTTCGTTTTAACAGGACGAGTTTCGGTAGCCGAGGCTATGGAATATCAAATTAAATTTAACGCTACCACTTCTGGCAAAGGCCGACTGAAATTTATTCTAGACGGCTACGAGAAAACTACCACTACTGATGATAAAATCAGAAGCTATAAAGGTGTTTCACCATTAGATGAGGCTCAATGGATTTTGCATATGCGTGGAGCTTTTAGAGCGGATGAGAGGTGAGCGGATATAGCGTGTCTCTAGTGTTTAGGCTTGCTTATAGTTGCGTATTGATGATAAAAAGGCCAACAATGAAAAGGTTAATTTCTGTCTCTTATACACATCTGACGCTGCCGACGAATAGAGAGGTGTAG
>CAJXOV010000455.1 GCA_913057815.1 uncultured Flavobacteriales bacterium | reverse complement strand
TGTGTATAAGAGACAGCTCAGGGTGTGGCTGAAGTATTTATTCAGAAGTTTGATAACTCTGGAAATTTACTTTGGTTTAAACACATGGTAGGCTCAGGACAATCTGGAGTAGGAAATACCTTAGAAACAGACGAGTTTGGGAATTTATATTTATCAGCCATAATTACCACGCAGGGAACTATAGATTTTGATCCAGGAGAAGAAGAATACATCATCTCAGGTGAAGCAGGAGGGCCCAATATGATCATTGAAAAATTAGATAATGACGGAGAGTTGATTTGGATTCAGCAATATTCAGGTGATGAAGATGTCAATTCTTCTTTCTCTTTTTTATTACAAGTCATGGACTTTAAGGTAATAGAAGAAGATGAAATGGTTTTGTCTGGATTTTTTGGTGGGACTATCGATTTTGATCCTGAAATTGGAGAAGACTATTTCACCGCTAGTTCAGAGAATTTTTACAATTCTTTTGTACTAAAGATTGGGAAAACAGAAGGGACTAATTCTACAGTCATTTTAGAAAATGAACAGCTGATCAATTGTTATCCGAATCCGACAGCAGGATTTATCCAAATTAAACTTGAGGGTTATAAATCTAATTCTAGAATAGAAGTAATAGATAATAGAGGGAAAACTCTACTCGCAGAAAATACAAATGACTCCTCGTTAATACTGGATTTGAGCGCTTATGAAAGCGGACTTTATTTTATTAAAGTGCAAAACAACGGCAAACAGAGCGTACTAAAAGTGGTGAAAAATTAGGATGTTTTTTACTAGAGATCTCTTTTGAAATAAGTAACATTAAAAACTTAAGACTGAGAAAAACCTTGATAATGTTCTCTTAGCCTAATGTTAGAATCCAGCATTATTAATTAATACTAAATCAAATCCGCAGCTTCTGCTATAAGTTCAGCCACATCTTTTACTTCTACCTCTTCTTCTTTGTTGAAATTCTTCACTCCGTCAGTCATCATGGTATTACAGAATGGACATCCAGTAGCTATGATGTTTGGCTTAACTTTCAAAGCATCTTCAGTTCTTTCCACATTAACCTCTTTGTTTCCAGGTTCTGCTTCTTTAAACATTTGAGCACCACCAGCACCACAGCATAAGCCTTTTGCTTTGCAACGCTTCATCTCTACCAACTCAGCATCTAGTTTCTGAAGTGCTTCTCTGGGAGCTTCATAGATATCATTGGCTCTTCCTAAATAACAGGGGTCATGGAAGGTGATTTTCTTTCCTTTGAATGATTTTCCATCGGCTATAACCAGTTTACCATCTTTAATAAGATCATTGATAAACTGTGTGTGGTGAATCACATTATAGTTTCCTCCTAGTTCTGGATATTCGTTTTTAATGGTGTTAAAACAGTGAGGACAACCTGTAACGATGTTCTTTACTTCGTATCCGTTAAGCACCATAATATTTTGTGCAGCTTGCATTTGAAACAGGAACTCATTACCAGCTCTCTTAGCAGGATCACCTGAGCAACTTTCTTCAGCTCCCAAAACAGCAAACTTGACATTGGCTTTGGCTAATATTTTAACTATAGCCTTAGTAATTCTCTTAGCTCTATCATCAAAACTACCAGAGCATCCTACCCAAAATAATACTTCAGGAACTTCACCAGATGCTAACATTTGCGCCATAGTAGGCACGTGTATAGGAGTACTCATTTTATTTTTCTTTTAATTCAGTTCATCAATCCACTTTCCTCTGTCTGCAGCAGGAAATGCCCATGGAGCACCATTGTTTTCTACATTATTAAACATAGCCGTAATACTTTCAGGAGACTTAGACTCTTCCATGATTAAGTATCTTCTCATGTTCATAATAATATTTAGGGGATCTATACTTATAGGGCAAGCATCCACACATGCATTACATGTGGTACACGCCCAAAGCTCTTCTTCAGTAATAAAGTTTCCTAGTAAAGACTTTCCGTCTTCAATAGGTTTTCCTTCTTTATCCAAGTTTTTACCTACCTCTTCCAATCTATCTCTGGTGTCCATCATTACCTTTCGAGGAGAAAGGAGTTTTCCGGTTTGGTTAGCAGGACAGTTATCGGTACATCTTCCGCATTCTGTGCAGCTATAGGCGTCTAATAGGTTTTTCCACGTTAGATCGGTTACATCTTTAACTCCAAATTTCTCTGGTGGTCCGGCATCTGCAGGTGGTTCTGCTGGCGTAGCAAAAGGGTCTCCGCTCATCATCAAGTCTACTTCCTTTTTCACAGCAGCCATGTTATCGAACTGACCTTTAGGTTGAAGGTTAGAATAATAAGTATTAGGAAAAGCCAGCATGATGTGGAAATGCTTAGAGTAAGGCACGTAATTCAAGAAGATTAATATTCCAGTAATATGAGCCCACCAATAGATTCTTTCAAAAGTGATTAGTGTTTCTGTTTCAAATCCTTCAAAGAATGGAACTAAAAATTGACTAATAGGGAAGGAGCCAGCCACCATGTAATGGTCTGCGCCTCTTAGTTGTAGTATTTGATCACAGGCGTTCATTTTAAGAAGTGCACCCATTAACACAATCTCTATTACTAAGATTAAGTTTCCATCCAGTTTAGGCCAGCCTTTCATTTCAGGCATCTTAAATCGCTTGATAGAGCTGATGTTTCTTCTGTATAAGAATACTAAACAAGCTACTATTACTAGTACAGCTAGTATTTCAAAGAACCCAATTAGAAAATCGTAAAAACCACCTAAATACGGAGCAAAGAACCTATGCTCTCCTGTTAGACCTGTCTCTTATACACATCTCCGAGCCCACGAGACCTCTCTACATC
>CAJXOV010000454.1 GCA_913057815.1 uncultured Flavobacteriales bacterium | reverse complement strand
GTTTTTATTTTATTAGGATTTGTGTGTAATTTTAGGAGGGTGTGTCTAAAGAGCTTTTAGAAACATAACCAAGTCATGTTAACTTAAAGATTAATAAGATTGTTAGACGAGCTTGGATATCTACTAGAATTTAGCAGAAGTTTAGTGTAGCTCTTCTAAAATGAACGCTAGCTTCCCTATAAATTCATCTACATTCTCTTTAGAAAAGCACAAAGGAGCTTTCATCTTTAATACATTATCGAAAGGGCCGTCTGTACTTGTTAGTACAAACTGCTCTTTCATTTTGTTTTTTATGCTTTGGGCTAAGTCAGTGGCAGGAGTGGAGTCTTCATTTAAAAACTCTATACCTATAAAAATTCCATATCCTCGTACATCAGCTATCACAGAGAATCTGCGTTGCAACGCTTCTAATTCTTCTCTCCAATAATTCCCTACTGCTAAAGCATTCTCCTGAAGACCATCCGATTCTATAATGTCCAGTACCTTTTCACCCACTGCGCAGGATATAGGATTCCCCCCGAAGGAACTGAAGAACTCCATTCCGGTTTCAAACCGAACAGATAAATCCGCTTTGGTAATTACACCTCCTATAGGATGTCCATTTCCCATCGGCTTGCCTAATATGACCATGTCTGGAACAATCCCATGCAACTCAAAACCCCAAAAATGACTTCCCAATCTTCCAAAACCTGTTTGGACTTCGTCTATGATTAAGAGAATTTCATGCTCTTCTAAAAACGGTTTTAGCTCCACTAAATAGTCCTTAGCCAATGGCACTTGACCGCCACATCCCGAAATAGGCTCTGCTAAAACTGCTGCAGGTTTTTGGCCGAGTGCTATGTGCTTTTCTAAAATAGAAATGGCTTCTAATGCGTAATCTTTTCCAGTGGAATGGGCTCCTCTGAATTCCTTAGGAAGAGGAAGCTTGATTACATTTTCAGGATTTCCTTTTCCTCCTTTGCCATCAAATTTATAGGAACTGGCATCTATGCCTAACATGGTGTTTCCATGATAACCATGTTCGAGCACCGCTATGAAATTTCTTTCAGTGATGGTCTTAGCCATTCGAATAGCCAAATCACTGGCAGCACTTCCGGAGTTAACCAATAATACCTTGTCTAGCTCCTTAGGGAACTTGGCCAGCAGCTTCTCAGAGTAGGAGGTGTACTCGTTATATAAATAGCGTGTGTTTGTATTTAAAGTTCGTGCTTTTTCAGAAATGACTTTGGTTATCTCAGGATGACAATGTCCTACATGAGGTATGTTATTGTAAGCATCCAAGTAGGTATTTCCAGCTGCATCGAACATGTATTGGAATGCCGCAGAAACCATGTGAATAGGTTCAGAATAACTCAAGCTTAACGATCCACTGGCCACTTGTTTTCTTTTTGCTAATTGAGTCTCTGAATCTGGAATATCTAAGGTAAAACCACACGCTTTAAGGAAAGTGTTTTTAACCAATATAGGATTGGTTCTTATCCAAGTTCTAAGTGTTTTCCAAGCTGGTTTTTCACTATTTAAGATATGAGCTGAGGCACCATTTTTTGCCTTAGCTTCTGCAGAGTGAAGCACACTTGTACATAATCTGGAAGCTATGAGCTGGTGGATTAATTCTATTTCTTGGCGTTGCAACGCGTTTTTAGAATGATACCCTTTTAACACAGAAGAAGCACACTCGAGTCCATTTTTAGGATTCAGCATAATAATATAAGCCAGCGAAATGGCCACTTCATTTATCAGCGGACTAAAGCAAATATCTCCAAAATCAATCAGTCCAGAAACGGAATTTCCGTTTACCAAAATATTGGTTTCGTTCAAATCTCCATGTATGATTTGCGCTCGAAGAGAATCTTGAATTGGTAAAATAGTAGCCCGATGTCTATCCATAAAATAGGCGACTATATTTCTATCAAATCGGTCTTCTATGAATTCTAATTTGGGTTCATTTAAAAGTACATGCTGTAAATCCCATTCAGATTTTCTGGCTTTTATGGCAGCGTTTTTAAGCAGAGCCAATGCCAAATTCAACGCAGCCATTTTCCTTCCTAAATCCTCCAATAGTTCAGGCGTATGAGAAACTTTACTTAGAAATGTTCCTTCTACAAAGGAACTCAACCGACCAAAAGAACCATCTTCCTGTATTTTTAAATCATTCACAGGTTTGGGTAAATCCAATTCCAACTTGTCTAGAACAGCAGAGATACAGTGAACCTCTCCTTGGATGAGTTCCAAATCATCTGGGTTGTTGTAACATTTCAGAATGAACTTTTTTTGATCAGTAGAAACTTTAAAGTTGACACTCACATAACCATCTAAGGATTTAATTTCGGTGGCCACTAAGCCAAATTCTTTTAAGAGGATCTCAGGATTCATTTGAAGGATACTTGTGACCAAAAGTATGAATTCAATTATTTAGTGGTATGAGCACAGTAGATAATAAATTAGAAAAAGATCCTTTATAATAACCGTTCTTAAAACTTAATAGTATTGTTTTCAGGTTAATGCTGACTATTTCTTACTTTTAAAGCACTAAAACCTTTTCTTAAATGAAAACTATACTCTGTCTTTTTACACTTTTCTTTTTCAGCATAAGTAGTTATGCGCAGCTATTTGGCCCCTCAATAGAGATTTCTGTAAGTACGGCAAGGGCAAAAGATGTGCATGCTTCGGATTTAGATGGAGATGGTGATTTAGATGTGCTTTCAGCTTCATTTGATGATGATAAAATAGCTTGGTATGAAAACGATGGGGATGGCAATTTTGGTGTTCAGCGAGTGATCTCTAGTTCCTGTCTCTTATACACATCTCCGAGCCCACGA
>CAJXOV010000453.1 GCA_913057815.1 uncultured Flavobacteriales bacterium | reverse complement strand
AGAGGTCTCGTGGGCTCGGAGATGTGTATAAGAGACAGAGTAGGAAGTGTGCTGGAGACTATTGCCGATGGATTCAGTTTAATATTTATGAGGCTAGCATCTGGTTCATCTTCTCTAAGGTAAAAGCTAAGTGTATCAGGCAAAGATCCTTGACTCATGATCAAAAACTCTTTACTTTGAACGAGATGTTCTATTTCAGCTATCGAATAACCAGCTGCATAAAACGCTCCTATTATAGCTCCCATGCTAGAGCCTGTGATGTAATCAATAGGTATGTTGTTTTCTTCTAAAGCCTTAAGAAAACCTACATGTGCAGTGGCAGTAGCTCCACCACCACTTAATACCACTCCTACTTTCTGTCTAGATGATTGTGAAAACGCACTTCCTCCTACCAACAAACTTAAAAGTAGTATGCATAATCTGTTCCCAAGGAATGAAAACCTACACCTGCTCTTCGATCTGATATTTGTTTCTTCCTGGTTCATTTCTGGAGATTAACTCGGCTAAAAATCCTGCTAAAAATAATTGAGTACCAAGTATCATAGCTGTTAAACTAATGTAAAACGCACTGATGTCGGCTATATTCTTAGCTGGTATATTATAAAAAATACAGTAGACCTTACTACCACCTATATAGGCAAATCCTAGAAGTCCTATTACAAACATAAAAGTTCCCCAGGTTCCAAATAAATGCATTGGTCTTTTACCAAACTTAGAGATAAACGAAATAGTAAGTAAATCTAAAAAACCACGCGTAAAACGCTCCATTCCAAATTTTGTAGATCCATACTTTCTGGCTTGGTGTTCTACTGGCTTCTCTCCTATTCTACCAAAACCATTCTGCTTGGCCATTACTGGGATATACCTGTGCATTTCACCATGCACTTCTACTGACTTGATCACTCCCTGCCTATATGCCTTTAACCCGCAGTTAAAATCATGTAAGTGTATTCCACTCATTCTTCTAGTGGCCCAGTTATATAGTTTCGTAGGTAAAGTCTTAGTTATAGGGTCATGACGTTTTTTCTTCCATCCACTCACGACATCTAGATTATCTTCAGTAATCATTCGGTACATTTCAGGAAACTCATCAGGAGAATCTTGTAAGTCTGCATCCATGGTAAAAACGACTTTTCCGTTGGCTATCATGAATCCTTCATTGAGAGCAGCAGATTTCCCATAGTTTCTAAGAAACTTGATCCCTCTTACCGAAGTGTCTTGTGTAGACAGACCTTTAATCACTGACCATGAGCCATCTGTGCTGCCGTCATCAATAAAAAGTATTTCATGACTCCATTTTTGGGCGTCAAAAACCTTCTTTAACCAATTATATAATTCAGTTAAAGACTCTTCTTCATTCAAAAGTGGGATGACTACAGATACGTCCAAATCTCAGTGTGTTTAAGCTTTCAGCAAAGATAGTTGATCCCTAAGAAAAAATAGTTACGAATAAGCTTTGTTTGAATGGTATATACTTAATAACTTCGCAGCGGCAAGTCTCATACGACCAGCTCCTATTGAACTCCCCCAGGACCGGAAGGTAGCAAGGGTAAATAGTCGTAGCGGTGCGATATGAGTAGCTTGCCATTTTTTGTGCCCTAAACTTTTTTTTGAAAAAGTTTTTAAAATTTCACAATTCGTATGTTAAAGTGAGTATTCGCTATAATTGATTGATTAAATTGCCTCGATTTTAGAAAATTCAATTGAAAAAAGTCTTAGTTACAGGTGGGTCCTCAGGCATTGGTTTAGCCATATGCAATTTACTTTCCAATGAAGGATATGAAGTAATAGGAACTGCGCGTAATCCAGAAAGACATTCAGCTCTTTCTTTTTCCCTGGTTAAATTAGATGTAACCTCGGAAGAATCCATATTAAATGCCTCGAAAGAGATCATTAATAAATGGGGAAAAGTAGATATCCTTATAAATAATGCGGGAATAGGTTTTATGGGACCTGTGGCTTACGCAAAATCGGAGCATATTAAAAAAGCATGGGAGACCAATGTTTTCGGACTTATGCGTGTTACACAAGAATTTCTTCCTCTTTTATATAAGAGTAACAAAGGCAGAATTATAAACATTGGATCTATAGGAGGGAAAATGGGTTTGCCTTTCAGAGGATGGTACAGCGCTGCCAAAGGCTCTATTGAAATCCTTGGAGAATCTCTGGCCATGGAACTGAAACCAATGGGAATTGAAGTGTGTACTTTACTTCCTGGTGATGTTAGGACTGAAATTGCTCATTCAAGATTGGAGCCAACCATAGATGAGCTAAAAGAATACAAAGAGTCTTATATTAAAATGGATGAAATTCTTCAAGACGAAATGTCTAAAGCTATGACTCCAGAGACTGTCGCTTCTACTATAGCTAAATTGCTACGCAGAAAAAGACTTCCACTCAAATACTCTGTGGGCAGTTTTTTACACAAATTAACGCCCATAATAAAGAATTTAACACCACAACGATTTTTCCAATGGCTGGTTTTACGCCATTATAAATAAGCTTAAGCATGAAGAAAATATTAATAGCTAATAGAGGAGAGATAGCTCTGCGAATAATGAAAACTTGCAGAGAAATGAACATTAGCACAGTGGCCATATATAGTGAAGCTGATAGGAACGCTCCTTTCGTTAAATATGCGGATCAAGCTTTTTTAATTGGTCCTCCGCCTTCTTCTGAGTCTTATTTAAAGATGGATAAGATTATTGAAATTTGTTTGGAAAACAATGTAGACGGAATTCATCCTGGATATGGTTTTTTAAGTGAAAATTCAGATTTCTCTGAGTTGGTAGAGAAAAACCTGTCTCTTATACACATCTCC
>CAJXOV010000452.1 GCA_913057815.1 uncultured Flavobacteriales bacterium | reverse complement strand
ATGTAGAGAGGTCTCGTGGGCTCGGAGATGTGTATAAGAGACAGGTATTAACAAGGCCCATTATTAGGAATGAATGGCTTGTTCGGGGGCCATTGGTTAAAGTATTGCCCATCCACTGTTTGTATAGTCGTTGCTGTTGAATGAAGGTATAAACGGTTTCTAAAGCCAGTATTTGAATCAATAACCGGAGGCTCTTCTGAAGTAAAAATAGATCCAACTTGATCAGATGGTAATATTTTACTACCTGTAATACTGTTAAAAGAAGCGCCCCACTGAAGCTGCCCTATGGCTAGTCCCTGACCGGATTCAGGATTCGTATAAACAACATTTGCACTTAAATCTTTATAATTATAATTAATAAAGGTGGCATCGGCTGAGGCTGGCTTATAAGGCGTAGTCATTGCTGCATCAGTAAATAAAGTAGAAATCATTTCACCAAAATATATATTTGTATATAAAACATCAAATCCAGCATCAGCAGGTGTTTGTAACCAAAGGTTTCCTTCTTGAGGCCCGTTTTCTTCGGTAGATCTTTGTACCTCTAAAACGTTATCAACAAAATTATCAGTTGCATTACTACCATTTACAGGAACACAAGTAGAATCGTTTAAGTCTGTTATAGTAACCCACGCTGTTGCACAATCATATCCTTGTAAATTTGGCGATCTTCCTGTACAACTCACAGAAGTTAGCTGTTCAACAACAACGGCGTATTCTATTTTTCTTCCAGCGCTAATTGCTAAAGGATATGCTTTATAATTAGAGGTTCTAACGCCGGTTACATGTAAATCTGTATTCCAAGTACTCCAACAATATAAAGGGTCTTTATTATCAAAGTTATCTTGTTGAAAAAATTGATTGTTTTGAAGTTGACTGGTTGCCCACCAAGGTGTTTTTGCATAGTCTGGTTGGCAATTATTTTTTCTTAAAGGTCTATAAGAATCCGAAAACGGAAATCGATTATACCAACTATTGTTTGTATCTGCTTCTCTTGGCATAGCAGCCCATGCCGTGGCAGGATAAAGACTGTCTGCTTGTAATCTATAATACCATTTAACTGATTTAATACCTAATACATGATCAAACTCCCAAGTTCCTCCTGTATTTCCATCATTAGGATTCATAAACATATTAATAGACATAGCAATAGTTCCTTTAGTGTGGCTTCCATTGCCAACTTGATAGATTTCTAAATCCCACCCATCATTAAGCTGAAGATCCCAAAACGCATTATCTCCCTGCATAGGATTAGCTTCATTATAAAGCCTTTGGTTAGGGCTTAAGTTATTTTCTGAAATATAAAATATACCATTAACGGGTTCTCTAAATCCCATAACGTCACTACCCTCATAAGGCCCAAAAGAAGCAATTGCTTTTGCAGTATTTCTCTGATTGGGATCCGCCATATTAAAAGGTCTAGTACTTACCCGACATCCCACTGGAATAACCCCGCTATTAACTAATGCAGGTTTTACCTGTACATTAATTGTTTCTGTATTAAAAAGTGAATCCTCACCCCCGCTGGCATCTGTCAATGTTACTTCCATAGTATAAGAGCCTATATCTACTCCATAAGGGGGCTTTGTTATTGCTCCGGTAGAACTATCAATAACCCAACCAATTGTATTAGGTTGAATAGGCACTGCTGATCCTATAGGAAATACCTCCATCGACCATACTAAGCCTACTGTGTTCTGACCGGCGTTTATAGATCCGTTTACAGAACCTACAAAATTACTTGCTGGAACAATTTCCGTTACATCTTCCGCAATAACTATAGAAGCATCACCACTATAAACAATATCAGGGACAATATTACCTAAAGCTCCTGTAATAGTTTGCTCGGTAGTTCCTTGAGAAACACCTAAAGTATTAAAAATCTCCGCCGTAAATACAAAAGTAAATATATCTCTTATTGCGGATACTGAAGTGAAAACTAATGTATTTACTAATATAATCCTAGCGCCCCCTTCTTCAGGCGAACCCACATCTGCATTCTGCAGACTAAAGTCACGATCTACAATATTACCATAAGCGTTGGTTACTCTTAAATTACTAAATACACTAGTGGTAAGCACTTGTCCTTCCGCACTAAGAGCGTAAAAATAATCTGTTATTGGTTGTCCGCTCGGGTCTGACTCTTCTAAAGACACTCCTGCTATTTGTATTTGGGACCCTCCACCTACACTTGTGTTAATATCTTCATTCAAGTCTGATATTAATCCTTCTGTTGTTGATTCCCAATATATATCTAATAATGACTCTTGAGCTTCGGTTTCATAAATAGTTAACATAGGTGTTAAAACAGC
Source organism: uncultured Flavobacteriales bacterium (assembly GCA_913057815.1). Lineage (GTDB taxonomy): Bacteria > Bacteroidota > Bacteroidia > Flavobacteriales_D > Sanyastnellaceae > ASP10-05a. The sequence continues at coordinate 518 of CAJXOV010000452.1, read as the reverse complement.
AGTTTGCACCGGTGGCACTTCTGTGTTAGGTTGTGATAAAATAACCCCTAGTGGGTTATCAGTGCTATCTTCTGATGTAGATATCCTAGCTATATATGGGTTTGTATTTAACTGGTATAATCCTACGGAATTATAAATCCAATCTGGAGCAAACTCCAATTCTCTAGCTGTAGCAATAGTAGAAGCTACATCATTTGTTGCGTTTGCACTGAAACTAGTCCTAGGAAAATATTGCCTATTTTTTGTATTATCTCCTGAAAATATAAAGTTATTAACCCTACCATATAATTTTACGGAAGATCTATATTGTCTTTGTTCAGGACCAACCTCTTGTAAATCTCTAGGTATTTTATTAATGTTATCATTTAATAGAACAACGTGGGCTGTTTTGTTAAGTTCATTTGTAGGAAATTCTACAAAAGGTTCGTCAACTGGAGTAGAATCAGGGTTAAGTTTAGATACCGGGTATCCATTAAGAAAACCAGGTAGATAAGCATTATAGTAATCTTGTTGGGTTT
>CAJXOV010000451.1 GCA_913057815.1 uncultured Flavobacteriales bacterium | reverse complement strand
GGCAGCGTCAGATGTGTATAAGAGACAGGATTAAGACCTGAGCCTCGGATACTTCCTCTCAAGTTCACTGCGTTTTTCTTCGATTTTTAATTTATGAGCCTGAGAGTTCTCATTACTAACCCTGTGTCTATAGAAAGCCTGAAATTTCTGGAGATCTTTTACGGCTAAAATGGACTCCTCATCAAACCCGAATTTAAGAAAAGCCTCTTGTACATAATCTACAGCTACATCTGTAGGATGAATTAAATCTTCTTTAAAAAATCTATAATCTCTTAAATCATCCATAATTAACTCATAGCTAGGGAAGTAAAAAATGCTCTTTTCAGAATCACAGATATTGTGAACTGCCGATAAAAGCTGTGCTTTACTCCTATTATTCTCTATCAGTCCATCTTTCACATGCCTAACTGGACTCACAGTTAAAATTATATTCATTGAAGAGTTTAGGCGTTGCAATGCGTCTATTACTTCTTTGAGTTTGTTTTGAATGAAAACAGAACTCGTTAATGTTTTCTTAAAGAATGATTGGGGTAACTTATGACAATTGGCTGCTATGACACCTTCATTTTCATATCCCCATGAAGTCCCTAAAGTCAAACAAAGCGTCTTAGAGTCACTTAGGCCAGAACGTAACTTATTTAAATCTTGATTTAAGCTATGAAGTAGTTTCTCCTCAGATTCATCCGAATAAGCTCCATGATGAGCCAAGCTATAAAATCTATTTTCAAATTCAAAAAGATTCTCTGACGAATAATTAAACTCGCATTGCAACGCATTTAATAGAATTTCTAGCAGTGGTATTGGATGAAATATTACTCCAAATGGATTCGTAAGCACTGAAAGTCCGAGACTTTGAAACCTTTCTCCGATATGATCCGAAAAACATGAACCCATAAATATCATTCCTTCAAAAGGATCTATTTGGAATGGTGCTGGCTGAATTTTTAATTCGGTTCTAAACTTCAATGGACTGTGGATTAAATCGCGATAAAATTAGTGATGAATGTCCTTTCTTTGTGAATCGAATACAGCCATGGAAGAAATCATACAAATAGAAGGAGCTAGAGAGAATAATTTACAAGACATTTCTATAGATATCCCTAGAAATAAACTTGTTGTAATCACTGGATTAAGCGGAAGTGGTAAATCATCTTTGGCTTTCGATACGATATATGCAGAAGGTCAAAGAAGATATATAGAGACTTTTTCAGCATATGCTCGTCAATTTCTAGGTGGAATGGAGCGACCCGATGTAGATAAAATTGACGGCCTCAGTCCTGTAATTTCTATCGAACAAAAAACAGTTTCTAAAAATCCGAGAAGTACTGTAGGTACGATTACTGAGATTTATGATTTCATGAGGTTATTATTCGCTAGAGCGAGTACAGCATTTTCTTATGAAACTGGTGAAAAAATGGTGCGTTATTCAGACAAGCAAATCGTGGATTTGATTCTGGAAAAGTATGAAGGTGAAAAAATAGTCTTCTTAGCCCCTATCGTAAAAGGTAGAAAAGGGCACTATAGAGAGCTATTTGAACAAATAGCTAAGCAAGGATTCGTAAAAGTAAGAGCAGATGGAGAAGTCAAAGACATCACTCCTTCTATGAGATTAGATCGATATAAAATCCATGACATAGAAATAGTAGTTGATAGGCTAAAAGTCACTCCTGAAAACAAACAAAGAATAACTCAAGCAGTAACCAAATCCATGCAACATGGAAAAGGGACACTGATGGTTATGCTTCATGAATCAGGAGAAAGTAAACACTTCAGCAGATTTCTAATGTGTCCTACTACTGGAATAGCTTATGCAGAACCTGAGCCAAATCTGTTTTCTTTTAACTCGCCTTACGGAGCTTGTAAAAAATGTAACGGACTAGGAGAAGTAGCTGAAATAGACATCAAAAAGATCATTCCTAATCCTGATAAGCAGATCCGTTCTGGAGCCATAGCTCCATTAGGAGAGTACAAACCTAACTGGATTTACAATCAAGTTGAAGCTATCCTTAGGCATCATGGACATAAGTTAACTGATAAAATATCTGATTTGGATGAACAGTTAGTAAACACTATCCTGTATGGTTCAGATGAGATGATAGACATGGGAGACTCTGTAGGAGTTTCTTCTTACTCAGTAAAATTTGAAGGAGTAATTTCATTCATTGAGCGTCAAGCTGAAGAAAGCAGTTCTAAACCATTGCTACGCTGGGCCCACAGCTTCATGAACAAAGTAAAATGTAGCGAGTGTGAAGGAAAAAGGCTTAAAAAAGAAGCATTCTATTTTAAAATAGGAGAAAAAAACATAGCGGAATTAGCCTCTATGGACATCAAACATTTAAGTGATTGGTTCTTAAAAGCTGATAAACATTTTGGAAAAAAAGAGTTAATCATAGCTAGAGAGCCATTAAAAGAAATAAGAAACAGGCTTCAGTTTTTAGTAGATGTGGGACTTACCTATCTTTCGCTAAACAGAAGTTCTAAGACTTTATCAGGTGGAGAAGCCCAACGTATTAGACTAGCTACTCAAATAGGATCTGAATTAGTTAATGTTCTTTATATCCTAGATGAGCCAAGTATCGGATTACATCAAAGAGATAATTTCAGACTCATTAACTCACTTAAGAAACTTCGGGACATTGGAAACTCTGTTATAGTAGTAGAGCATGATAAAGACATGATGATAGCTTCTGACCAGGTAATAGACATTGGACCTGGAGCAGGAATTCATGGAGGGAAAGTAGTGGCTCAGGGTAGACATGATGAACTGGAAAGTCAAGGATCAATAACTGCTCTATATTTAAACGGAAAGAAAGAAATAGCGATTCCTCA
>CAJXOV010000450.1 GCA_913057815.1 uncultured Flavobacteriales bacterium | reverse complement strand
AGAGAGGTCTCGTGGGCTCGGAGATGTGTATAAGAGACAGGATAAGTCCAAAAACTCTTCTGTCACATCATTGGCTGAAATATTTCTTCTATCGAAATTGTCTTTTCCTTGTCCATCACAAATAGCAATCAACTGATCAAATTGATCTGAAGGAAGCCTGATAGTCATGGTGGATGTATTTCTGTAGGTTTGGTTGGATTGGTTCTCATGAGAGATAAAACCACCTAAATTTTTAGCTGCATCGCTAAGTAATTCATGCGTGCGTTCTATGCTGTCAGTTTTAAACTTGAGGTCTGCTTTTTTAATTAGTTTTCTTTCGATATTTTGTTTTTTCTGTTTAGCAACAGAGGAATTTCCAGAATTATCTGTAACAGTATAAGTCCTCTCATTTGAGGCATCTCCATTCGTTTCCCATTCATGAGTTACACTTCCATTAGCACTGTCCATCAAATCAGCTGAGTTTCCAGAACCAAAAGCATTTTTATACCCACTACTTTCATCAAAATTCAATTTGGGCTCAAACTCCGATTTATAATCTGTAGAACTATTGATTTCATTACAGCTAAATAAGAGTGTGACTAAGCAGAATATACTGGTGAGATAGATTAGTGGTTTCATAAAGGTTTACTTAAGGTTGATAAAAAAGATTAACGCCCTTAGGTACACCTATAGTGTTTTGATGTTCAGTGAAAAGATGGAAAAAATGTTAATCCAGATAGAGTTGATAAGATTATAAGGTGACAAGTTTAGAGGTTGCACTGGCTTTCCACTTTAATCTTGATTATAATTTAAAAAAGACTTTCGACTTTCGACTAAACCAGTATTAGAACCTGAATTAATAATTTATCAATCACCATTTATAATTAAAACCTAATAGTAGATTTACCCTAGTATCCTAAAGGCTTCCACTTTCTCTGCTTCGAAATCTGCTGAAGCTTTTGGATATTCTGGCGACATGTCCTTAAGAGTGTCTTTTACTATCTCAGATATCATCATTCTCATGGTAGGTTTATCATCTGCGGGTATGGCATACCACGGAGCCTGAGAGGTAGATGTTTTAGGAAGCATGTCTGAGTATGCATCCATGTAATCTCCCCAAAGCGCACGTTCTTTCAAATCTCCGAAGTTGAATTTCCAGTTCTTTTCTGGCTTATTTAATCTTCGTAGAAACCTGTTTTTCTGCTCATCCAACCCTACATTTAAAAAGAACTTTAGTACCGTAATTCCATTTTTGGCCAACCGTTCTTCCCAGTCATTTATCATATCGAATCTTCCATCCCAAAAACCCTGAGTAGCGTCTGCTGGAGAAGAAATCTCTGGAAGCCTCTGTCCCATTAAATATTCTGGATGAACTCGAACTACTAACGTTTCCTCATAATGACTTCTATTAAACACATTGATGTGTCCTTTAGGAGGCAAACATTTATTGCAACGCCATAAAAAATCATGACTTAACTCTTCCTTACTAGGTGCTTTAAAACTGTAGAAACCTGTTCCCTGTGGATTCAAACCAGTAAAAACCTCCCTGATGGTAGAATCTTTTCCGGCCGCATCCATAGCTTGAAAAACGATAAGAACCCCTCTTCTATCTTCCGCATAAAGTCTCTCCTGAAGTTCAGCCAACTCTTTTCGATTCTTCTTCAATCGTTTTTCTATTTCTTTTTCACCCATGCCTAGATCTCTAGCAGTAGGCATGCTAGATAGGTTCAGTTTTTCCGAGTTATTTGTTATTAAGAATTGACTTCTATAATCCATGTGACTAGTAAAAATTAGTTATTTCGTTGTGGTTCAAATTTAAGTATAATCCAATGATGATTTTATTACTATTACCTACTTGGTCTATAGTTCTATTGGTTCTAGTAGGACTTGTTTTGCTTTTAGCTATTTATGACATTTTCATAAATAAGAAACATGCTATAACGCATAATTTCCCTGTAGTAGGTCATATCCGCTATATGCTGGAAAAAATAGGCCCCGAATTAAGACAGTATATAGTAGCTAACAACAGAGAAGAATTGCCTTTTAATAGAAGCGAAAGAAGCTGGGTTTATGCATCTTCTAAAAAAGAAAACAACTACCAGGGTTTTGGTTCAGATAAGAATTTTTCTGAAAACAACTATGTATTCATAAAGCACAACATGCTGCCATATGCAGTTAAACACTCAGTAGACAAAGATTTTTTACCAAGTGCTAAAGTCATAGGAGAATCGCATGGTAGAAAGAAACCTTTTAGGCCTAGAAGTGTGCTTAATATTTCGGCTATGAGTTTTGGCTCTCTTTCAGCAGCTGCAGTAGAAAGTTTAAATAGAGGAGCGTTGCAAAGCGGATGTTACCACAATACCGGAGAAGGTGGATTGAGTTCTTATCATAGCAAAGGATCGGATGTTGTTTTTCACTTCGGAACAGGATATTTCGGAGTTCGTGCAGATGATGGAGGCTTTAGCATGGACAAACTAAAAAGCTTAGTAGAAAAGAATCCATTCGTAAAGGCCATAGAGGTTAAGTTATCTCAAGGAGCCAAACCAGGAAAGGGAGGAGTTCTTCCTGCTAAAAAAATCACACCTGAAATAGCTGAAATTAGAGGTGTAGAACTCGGAAAAGATATTCTTTCTCCTAGCAGTCACAAGGCGTTTTCTGACATCAGAGGATTGGTAGATTTTGTAGAAAAAATAGCAGAAGAAACCGGACTGCCTGTGGGAATAAAATCTGCTGTAGGGAAATTAGAAATGTGGGAAGAATTGGCTGAAATAATGGCTACTGAAAAAAGGGGTCCTGACTTTATTACTATCGATGGTGGTGAAGGTCTGTCTCTTATACACATCTGACGCTGCCGAC
>CAJXOV010000449.1 GCA_913057815.1 uncultured Flavobacteriales bacterium | reverse complement strand
AGAGAGGTCTCGTGGGCTCGGAGATGTGTATAAGAGACAGATCAATAGGAGTTTTGGCTCAGGACATGAGGAGTATCATTGTTAATTTTCAAGATGGATTAGAGCCAGAATTAGAATACACGCTTTCCGTTTCCGGGATAGAGGATTGTTGGGGAAACGCTATTGCTACGCAGGAAATAGTAATAGGATTACCTGAAGCAGCAGAAATAGGAGATTTAATAATTAACGAAGTTCTTTCTAACCCTAGAGAGACAGGTTCTGATTATGTAGAGATTTATAACAATTCAAATAAGATTATCAGTCTTTTAAACTGGCAGTTGGCTACCAGAGATGAAGGTGAGTTGGATGGCGGTAAATTGATTACTGAGTTTCCTCTTCCTATTTTTCCTGGAGGATACGCTCTATTAACTGAATCAGTAGAAAGTGTGGCTCAGAATTATCCGAATTCGGTAATCAATAATTTTATAGTCATGGATCTTCCTTCATATAGTAATGATGAGGGAGATGTAGTGCTGCTAATGCCAGATGAGGAAATTAGTGATGAGTTTAGTTATTCTTCAGAGTATCATTTCGGTCTTTTAGATGATACAGATGGAGTTTCACTAGAAAGAATAAGCTTCACTGTGGCTACTCAAAACTCCGATAATTGGTCGAGTGCAGCTGAAAGTGAAAATTATGGTTCACCAGGATATGAAAATTCTCAAACTCAAACTGAACTAGGTTCTGAAGGTGAGATTTCTGTGTTTCCCTCGGTGTTCTCACCAGGTGGCTCTACAGATATAAATAATTTAGAGATATCTTATGCTTTTGGTGCCAACGCCCAGTCGGCTAGTGTAACTATTTATTCTAAAGAAGGAGTGGAGGTGAAAAAATTAAAGTCAAATTCCCTAATAGGTCCTAGCGGAACATTTTTCTGGGATGGTTCAGATGATGAAGGAAGAGCGGTTCCTACAGGGGTTTATGTGGTGTTTTTCGAAGTGTTCAGCCTATCGGGTGATGTCTCAGCTTATAAAGTTCCAGCTACGGTAGCTTACAGATAGATGAGTTTATTCTTAACCGAAATATTAACTCCTTTAAGCAGAAAGTCTCCACTCTTAGGAGAGGAATGGATGTTTTATGTTTTCCTAGCTATGGCCGCATTAATAGCCCTAACTCAGTGGAACTATTCTAAAAGTATAAGAGAGCTTTTTTATGCAGTAATTAATGTAAGAAAGTTGAGAGAGATTTTAAGGGAAGAAATTGTTCTGACCAGTCGTGCTTCTCAGATAATGATGGTATTGGCTCAACTGTCAGTAGCCATGTTTGGCTATTTGTTTGTTACCTACTATGATATATCGTTATTCGGAATAAATCTTTCAGGATTTTTACTGTATGTGCTCATATTGACGTTTAACATATTCTTTTATTTTGTTAAAATAAGCGTGACTTATTTACTCAAGTTTTTCTTTAAAGGAGACTATTCATTAACGGAATATGAGTTTAATTATAAGCTTCTTTTTAAAGTAGCTGGGTTAGGCTTGTTCCCGATTAGTCTTTTAATAGCCTATTCTCCGTTGCTTTTTGAAAGTCCATTGTTCTATCTTGGGATAGGATTAATAGTGGCAAGTGCCTTGTGGATTTGGGCTAGGGGCTGGTTGAACGCTATGTCCAATAGAATTTCTATTGTCTATATTATTTTATACCTTTGCACGCTCGAAATTTTACCTGTAGCGGTGCTCTTAAAAGTGGTCGGTTAACTTTAAAGAATACTGCTTCGAAAACAAGAAACGTATGGAGGCTAAAGTAAAGGAAAAAGTTAAAACGATCTTGATCTCTCAACCAAAACCTCAAGGTGATACAAAATCTCCTTACACGGCTTTGTCTAAGAAACATAAATTAAAGATTGATTTCAGATCATTCATTCATGTTGAACCTACTCACGCACAGGAGTTTAGGCAGAATAGGATTTCTATACTTGAGCATACTGCTGTAGTGTTTACATCTAGAGTAGCGGTTGATCACTTCTTTAGAATGTGTGAAGAAACTAGAGCTACTGTACCTGATACTATGAAGTATTTCTGCCTTAGTGAGTCTACGGCTTTCTATCTTCAGAAGTATGTGGTATACAGAAAAAGAAAGATTTTTCACGGTGGAGTGACTTTTACTGAGTTAGTGGAAATAATGAAGAAGCACAAGCAGGAAAAGTTTATTGTGCCTTGTTCTAATTTGTTGAAGCCAAGTATTCCAGAGTTGTTAATAGAGAATAAGTTTCATCACAGCATAGCGCCTATGTACAGAACTGTATGTAGTGACTTAAGTGATTTGGCTGAAGTGAAGTATGATATGTTAGTGTTCTTTAGTCCTTCAGGAATAGAGTCGTTATTGAAAAACTTCCCAGATTTTGAGCAGAATGATACCGTGTTAGCTATTTTCGGACCTACTACAGCTAAGGCTGCAGAGGCTGCGGGTTTAAGAATAGATATTTTGGCGCCACATCCTAAAGCTCCTTCTATGTCTATGGCTATTCAGCAGTATATTACTGGTAAATAAAAAAGTGAGTTCACTTATTTTCACTCTTTGATTGTCAATCAAAATTTAGCAAAGAAAGAACGTCTCAATAGTAAGAAAGACATTGAGTCAGTTTTTACGAATGGAGATGTAATTAAGGCATATCCAATCCTTTTTTCTTATGAGGTTATTCCTTCTGACAAGCCGCAGATATCTGTTCTTTTTACGGTTAGTAAGAAGAAACAGAAGCTAGCCGTAAACAGAAATAAGATTAAAAGAAGGCTAAAGGAAGCTTATCGACCTGTCTCTTATACACATCTCCGAGCCCACGAGACCTCTCTACATCTC
>CAJXOV010000448.1 GCA_913057815.1 uncultured Flavobacteriales bacterium | reverse complement strand
CGAGATGTAGAGAGGTCTCGTGGGCTCGGAGATGTGTATAAGAGACAGTCTTAATCCTGTTCATTTATTCCTTTGCGCTACTCGTAACTTAGCGCTTCGTGCTCTGTTGTTTCTTTCGATTTCACTTGAGTCGGGGACTATTGGTTTCCGGTTTATGGGTTCCAATGGTCTTATAAGATTTCCGAAGAAATCTTTTTCTTGTTGTCCTTTTAAATTTCCAGATCGCATAATGTTTTTTACCATTCGATCTTCTAGGCTGTGGTAGGAGATAACTGCCAATCTTCCATCTGGGGCCAAAACTTCTATGCTTTGTATGAGCAGTTCTTCCAGAGCTGTTAGTTCTTCGTTCACCTCTATCCTTAGAGCCTGAAAAACTTGTGCTAGAAAGCGATAATCGTCAAACCGAGGAGTGACTGGCAGAAGTGCTTCTTTCAGTTTTTCCGTAGAGTCGATTTTCATTTCTTCTCTTTTTAAAAGAAGTTGACGAGCTATTTTGCCAGCATTCTTCAGTTCTCCATAAAGCCAAAACATTTGTTTCAGCTTATCCTCAGGGTAAGTCATTACAATGTGCTCAGCGGTTTTGATCCCGTTTTGGCTCATTCTCATATCCAATGGTCCATCGGTCCTGGTAGAAAACCCTCTAGTGTCCACGTTAAACTGGTGAGAGCTTACTCCTAAATCTGCGAGGATTCCGTCTACTTTAGTAATCCCATTGAACTGAAGAAAGTTTCTCATAAACCGAAAGTTTTGGTCTACAAAAAGTATCCTGTCGTCATTTGGAACATTCGCTTTGGCATCTGGATCTTGGTCAAAAACGATAAGCTTCCCTTTGTCAAGTGATTTCAAAATTTCAATTGAATGCCCGCCTCCACCGAAGGTGACATCCACATAAGCCCCGTTCGGATTTATGTTCAAACCATCTATGGAGGGCTGAAGCAATACCGGAATGTGATAGGCCTCGTTCTCCATGCTTTTTCTTTTTAGTTTAGTTTAGATTGGGCGCTGTCGTCTAAGTCTCTTCTAACTTCTTCAGCTAAGTCTCTGAAATCATCTCCTTGATTCAGGATTTCTGCTTCGAAGGCAGTCTTACTCCACATTTCTATCTTCTGCCCAATACCATTTACTTTTACTTCTTTCGTGTTCTTCGGGTCAATACCAGCATACTCAAGTAAAGAAGCTGGAATTAACATTCTTCCTGCTGAGTCGAGCTCAATAGCTGTGGCTCCATTCATAAATCTTCTTTGAAACTGCTGGTGAGAGCGGTTATATCTGCTCAGTCTACTCATCTCCTCATTCACTTTGTCCCACTCAGGCTTTGGATAAAGCACTAAGCATTTTGCGAAGATGTCTCTGTTGATTACTAATCCATGACTAAGCACAGGCTCCAGCTGCTTTCTTAGCTTAGCCGGAAACATGAGCCGACCTTTTGAGTCGACTTTACAGTCATATTCACCTAGTAGATTCAACATACTTTAAACATTGGAGTGTAAAAATAGGAGGAATTTACCACAATGTGACACATTCTACCACTTTTTCCCACTTTGTGGAAAAGTTAAACGTCTCTGTGTACAATCATATTGCGCGTAGAGGAATTTCATGGTTGTCAACAAACCGTTTAAGATTCAGCTAACAACGGGGTGTTGAAGAGTGTTAAATAGGTTTTTTCGAGAGAATAATGGCCGCACAAATGAATTTGACTACATTTGAGATAATATGGATTACGAATTAAAAGAAGACGGAGAATTTAAGTACCTAGAAGAAGGTTCTGGACCAAATTTGGTGCTGCTTCATGGGCTTTTTGGTGCTTTGAGTAATTACGAGCATGTTATCGAACATTTTAAGGATAGATATACTGTTATTATCCCTATGCTTCCTTTGTATGAGCTTCCGATAATCAATACCAATGTTAAGAATTTAGCTAAATTTCTAAAAAGGTTTTTGGAGTTTAAGGGAATAGATAAAGTAAATCTTTTAGGGAATTCACTTGGAGGTCATATCGCATTGGTTTTTACAAAAGCTAATCCTGAAAAGGTGAATTCTTTAATACTTACTGCTAGTAGCGGGTTGTATGAAAACGCTTTTGGTAGTTCGTTTCCGAGAAGAGAGGACAAAGAGTTTATTAGAAATAAAGTAGGGTTGACATTTTTTGATCCTAAACATGCTACTGATGAGTTGGTAGATGAATGTTTCGCTATGGTGAATGATAGAAATAAAGTCATTCGTGTATTGGCTATAGCTAAGTCAGCTATACGTCATAATATGGGGAAAGACATTCAGAACATGAAAATGCCTGTTTGTTTAATTTGGGGTAAGAATGACACTATAACTCCACCAGAAGTGGCTGAAGAGTTTCATGAAAAAATGGAAAACAGCCAGTTGTTTTGGATAGATAAATGTGGACACGCACCAATGATGGAACATCCTTTAGAGTTCAATGAATATTTGGACGGATGGATGAAGACCAATAAAATATAAAGTAGACCTAAGACTCAAGACGGAAGATGTTAGCCTTTTTGGCTAATTCCGAACCCCCCAATTTTTCTCCATGAATATTAAATCTGCAAAATTTGTAATTAGCAATAAGGACATTAATAAATGCCCGACTCCTGATAAGCCAGAGTATGCCTTTATAGGAAGAAGTAATGTAGGTAAGAGTTCATTGATTAATATGCTTTGCAATGAGAAAAACTTGGCTAAGACTTCTCAGAAACCTGGAAAGACCCAATTAATAAATCATTTTATTATAAATGATAAGACTGAGGATCCATGGTATTTGGTGGATTTACCAGGATATGGTCTGTCTCTTATACACATCTCCGAGCCCACGAGACCTCTCTACATC
>CAJXOV010000447.1 GCA_913057815.1 uncultured Flavobacteriales bacterium | reverse complement strand
CCTCTCTATTCGTCGGCAGCGTCAGATGTGTATAAGAGACAGAAGTAATACAGAGCATGTCCGAAGAGAAAGAAAAAGGCTTGAATTTTATAGAGCAAATCATAGAAAAGGATTTATCAGAAGGTCTGCATGAGGGGAGAATTCTTACGAGGTTCCCGCCTGAGCCTAATGGATATTTACACATAGGTCATGCTAAAGCCATTTGTGTGAATTTTGAAACTGCTAAAAAGTACGGAGGAAAAACGAACCTCAGGTTTGATGATACAAACCCAGAAAAAGAAGATACTAAATACGTAGATGCTATAAAAGCCGATATCAAATGGCTAGGCTTTGAATGGAATGGAGAAGAGCGTTATACTTCTGATTATTTTGACACCTTATTTGACTATGCCTTAAAGCTAGTAAAAGAAGGAAAAGCATATGTAGATGAGCAGTCCGCTGAAATAATCTCTGAGCAGAAAGGAACTCATACTGAGGAAGGGAAAAACTCACCATTTAGAGATCGTCCAATAGAAGAGAATGTAACTCGTTTCGAAGAAATGAGAGATGGAAAGCACCCTGAAGGAAGCATGGTGTTGAGAGCTAAAGTAGATATGAGCTCGCCTAACATGCATTTGAGAGACCCCTTTATTTATAGAATAAAGCATGAAACTCATCATAGATCAGGAGATAAATGGTGTATTTATCCTATGTATGATTTTGCTCATGGTCAAAGTGATAGTATAGAAGGGATAACTCATTCGTTCTGTTCATTAGAGTTTGAAGTACACAGGCCTTTATACAATTGGTTAATAGAAGAGCTTGAAATTTTCCCAAGTAAACAAAGAGAGTTTGCCAGGCTAAATCTGAACTATACTATTATGAGTAAAAGAAAACTTCTTAGACTCGTAGAAGATAATGTAGTAGATGGATGGGATGACCCGCGTATGCCTACCATCTCTGGATTAAGAAGACGTGGGTACACCTCTGATTCTATAAGAAACTTTTGTACTAAAGTGGGTATAGCTAGAAGAGAGAATGTTATAGATGTAGCTCTTTTAGAGTTTAGCGTTAAAGAACATTTAAATAAAATTACGCCTCGAGTAATGTGTGTCTTGGACCCTATAAAAGTAATTATCACTAATTACCCTGAAGGAGAAACTGAAGACTTAACACTGATAAACAATCCAGAGGATGAAGATGCAGGAAGTAGAATTGTCCCATTTTCGAAAGAGATTTATATCGAGAGGAATGATTTTATGATAGATGCACCTAAAAAGTTTTTCAGATTAAAACCAGAAGGATTCGTACGTTTAAAAGGAGCGTACATTATTCAAGCTGATTCTCATTTAACTGATGAGAATGGAGAAGTAACTGAAATACATTGTACGTACTTTCCAGACTCTAAAAGTGGAGAAGATACTAGTGGCATTAAATGTAAAGGAGTTGTACATTGGGTGAGTACTCATCACGCTGTTGATGTAGAGGTAAGACAATACGACAGATTGTTTTCTGATGAATCACCTGATGGTGATAAAGAAAAAGACTTCATGGAGTTTTTGAATCCAGAGAGTCTTACCATTCTAGAAAACTGTAAAGCGGAGCCACATTTGAAATCTGCAGAACCTGGAGATAAATTCCAATTTCAAAGATTAGGTTACTTCTGTGTAGACACGAAGTATACTACTTCTGATAAATTAGTGTTCAATAGAACCGTAACCCTAAGAGATTCATGGGCTAAGATGCAGAAAAAATAATGAGGTCACTTCTGTTGTTTCTATTTTTTGTAGGCCTGAGTTGTTCAGGATTTACCCAGGAAAGTAAATTCTGGGTATTCTTTACGGATAAAGATGGAATGGAATTCGACCCTTATGAATACTTCGATGTTAAAGCTATCGAAAGAAGACAAAATCTAGGGTTATCTCTTTTTGATGTCACAGACTTTCCTGTAAACCCCAATTACATTGAAAGTGTAAATAATCTAGTAAATGAATCTAGCCATCATTCTAGATGGTTCAATTCATTAGCTGTTATCTGCACACCTGGTCAGATTCAAGAAGTAGAAAAGTTAGACTGTGTGAAGAATATTAAAGCTTTTCCTAAAACATCTATGGAGATATCCAGATACATGGAATACAATGACCCAAGATCTGATTCCTTAATTAAATATCAAACTGCCAGAATGGGTAGGTCAGATTTTCAAAAAGCAGGAATAGATGGAACTGGAATTAGAGTAGCAGTGTTAGATGCAGGGTTCACTGATGCAGATATAAATCCTAGTTTTGAGCACTTAAGAGCTGGGAATAAAATAGTAGACACATATGATTTTGTCAAAAACGAAACAGATGTTTATCATGGTAGCTATCATGGAACTTCTGTTTTAAGCTGTATTACTGGGGTTTACCTCAATGACTCAGGAAGAAAAGATACTTTAGGTTTGGCTACAGGTTCTAATTTTTTGTTAGCAAGAACAGAAAAAGCACTCATGGAAGTATTCTCTGAAGAGGAAAATTGGTTGGCAGCAGTAGAGTGGTGTGATAAGAACGGAGCAGATGTTATAAATAGTTCTTTGGGGTACACTGGAAATAGGTATCTGTATGATGATATGAACGGGGAGAATACATTGGTGTCAAGAGCAGGTAATTTGGCTGCTAGAAAAGGAATTTTAGTCGTGAATTCTGCGGGGAATGATGGAGCAGGAGAGTGGAATTTTATAGGAGCTCCAGCAGACGCTGATAGTGTGTTGGCTGTGGGAGGATTATATCCTTGGTCAGGAGTACAGACTTCTTTCAGTTCTGTAGGTCCTACTTTTGATTTCAGAACCAAACCTAACGTCTGTCTCTTATACACATCTGACGCTGCCGACGAATAGAGAG
>CAJXOV010000446.1 GCA_913057815.1 uncultured Flavobacteriales bacterium | reverse complement strand
CAAATAGCCTTATTCCCATTCGCTCTAATTTATGGTGGCATATTAAATATCAGACATTTACTGTTTGACAAAGGAATTCTAAAATCTTATAATTTTGAGGTACCCATTATAGGAGTGGGAAACTTGTCATTTGGAGGATCTGGAAAATCTCCTTTTATTTTATATCTGGCAGAGATTGCAGTATCCAAGGGTAAGAATGTTGCCATTGTTTCCAGAGGATATGGAAGAAATTCTAAAGGGCTAATTTATTGCAACGCTTCCCATACAAGTCAAGAAATAGGAGATGAACCAAAAATGTACATCACCAAGCTGGATAATGTTCAAGTAGTAGTTTGTGAAAAGAGAATAACTGCGATTAATAGCCTACTGAATTCAGTTTCTAAACCAGATCTCATTTTACTAGACGACTGTTATCAGCACCGACAAGTAGTCCCACATCTTCTATTTTTATTAACCACGGCACAATCTCCATACTGGAAGGATTCATTAGTTCCATCTGGTTATCTGCGAGATGTTAAAAGTGCCAGTAAAAGAGCTGATTCTCTGGTTATAACTAAGAATAATTCAGAAAAAGAAATAAAAACCCCATTGCACTGGCAATCTAAGAGTGTTTTTTTCTCAAACATTGAGTATCAAAAACTATTTGAATCTGAAAATAGAAATTCAAAAATCATTGGGTTTTCTGGACTAGCGGAAGACGACTTAATAAGACAGCATCTGGATGCTAAACATCAACTATTAAAGTTCTTTTCGTTTAGAGACCATCATAACTTTACAGATATTGAATTGTCTCAGATTATAAGTTCTGGATCAAAAGAAAGAGAGGAAGTATACTTCGTAACCACCGAAAAAGACTACGCTAGACTGACTTTAGAGCAAATTAATGCTTTCCGAGGAAAGTTACTTCTACTAAAAATCACAACACCTGTTTCTAACGAGAAAAGATTTATCCAATTTCTTTCTGACAAGAAAGTCATTTAAGAATAAGTACATTTGTACTATATACAGAATTTATAAATGAAAAGAGTATTATCAGCTTTATTAGCAGGAGTAATCGTCATTGGAATAGGATGCACTGAAAACAATTCCAAATCAACTGATTCATCTCGGACAACTATCCAAGGTGTAATTAATGGAGGAGATGGAGAAATGTTATTCCTCAATAAAATAAACAAAAGGAAAATAGGGGTGATTTTCGACACTATTCTAATAGGCGAAGGAGGTACTTTCAGCCACACTATAAAAGATCCTTTAAAGTTGGATTATTATGTAATCACTAACAACAAGAGAAATCAAGTATTCCTAATAACAGATAGCACAGAGCAAATAACATTCAACGCTGATTTTAATGCTATAAACCGTCCAACTGAAATAGTCGGAAGCCCACACACTGAAGTTTATTTAGAGTTATTTGAAAAAGTTTCAGATCATCAAAAATCCACATTGGCCATAGAAAACAGAATAAAATTGGCTAAAGACATTGAGGAAAAGATAGTTATAGGGAAAGAAAAAAGAATAGCTAAAGAAGAGTTTAAGACAAATCTCGAACTATTTGTTAAAGAGAACAGCTCTTCTCCAGGTATAGCTGCATTCTTCGATGCTATGGATTTCACTCAGGACCTAAAGCTTTCTGGCTCTATCATAAATAATCTGGCAAAGGTGGTTCCATATTCAAACTACTACAAAGCAAGAGAAAGTAATGTAATGGATTTTACCAGAGCGTCTAATTCCAAATCTCAAAATTCAGATAAAGGCAAAGTAGCTCCAAACATTGAACTAGACGATCCTGATGGAGTTAAAAAGACTCTTTACGAATTAAGAGGAAAAGTAGTCTTAATCGATTTTTGGGCATCATGGTGTGGGCCTTGCAGAAGAGAAAACCCTAATGTAGTTAAGGCATACAACAAGTATCACGACCAAGGGTTTGAGGTATTTTCTGTTTCACTTGACGACAACAAAGATAAATGGATAGCCGCTATTGAAAAAGATGGGTTAATATGGGATTATCATGTCAGTGATCTAAAAAAATGGAACACACCATATAAGTCAATATATAAATTTAGTGGAATTCCACACACAGTGTTGGTTGATAGACATGGAAATATAGTAGATACTAAGGTTAGAGGAGCAGCTCTTGAAGACAAATTAGAGACTCTTTTCGGTTATTAATCTCTCTTAGAATTGAGAAATAAGATATACTTCGCTTCAGATTTCCATCTAGGCGCTCCTGATCATACAGCGAGTCTTATTAGGGAAAAGAAAATAGTAAGATGGCTGAATGACATAAGCTCTGATGCATCTGAAATATTCCTTATAGGTGACTTATTTGATTTTTGGTTTGAGTACAAACACTCCATCCCAAAAGGATTCACAAGAATATTGGGTAAACTAGCAGAACTTTCAGATCAAGGGGTAAAGATTCACCTTTTTACTGGAAACCATGACATGTGGATATTTGACTATATCCCCTCAGAAATCAATGCTGAACTTTACAGAAAACCTATTACTATATCAAGACAGGGCTTAGATCTATATATAGGTCATGGCGATGGATTAGGACCAGGTGATTACGGATACAAATTCATCAAAAAGGTGTTTTCTAATAAGATCTGTCAATGGCTATTTGCTAGATTACACCCTAATTTCGGCATTAGTCTAGCCAATTACTTTAGCAGAAGCAGTAGGGCTAAGACAGGAGATTCAGATGCCAAATTTCTCGGAGAAGATCAAGAATGGTTGGCCATCTACTCCAAGGAAGTTTTAGAAAAAAAGCATTATGATTTATTTGTTTTTGGACATAGACATCTTCCTTTAGAAATAAAACTTAATCCAAACTCAATGTATTACAATACAGGCT
>CAJXOV010000445.1 GCA_913057815.1 uncultured Flavobacteriales bacterium | reverse complement strand
GACAGATAATCATTCTTTCTACCTCAATTTCGGGAAATAGTGACACCCGTTATTTATGGATTACGTCTCTTTCCATTGAAGGTAACGAATTAAAACACACTCTACTGAAAGAGTTCCATCCATTAGAAAGAAACATCAGTCATACGTTCGAATTATTTAAGAATAAAGATGAATCATTGGTAGGGATTTCTGCAGTTGAAGAGACTCAAAAAGAATTCTCGCTGAATATCTTTATTCTCAATCCTCATTTAGAGATTGAAGAAGATAAAGAGATGAAGTTGGGGAATATTAAAAAGATCAACTACCCTCATTCCTTTATTCTTTCTGATAACGGTTTTATATTTTTCCTCAATGGAATAAAAGAAGGGAAGAATGCAGAACAGTCCAATGTAGGCTTAGAAAATCGATTATATCAACTCTTTAGATTCGACCCTCTGGAGGATAAGCTGAAACAGTACGATGTTACTATTTCAGATAAGTTTATCAGTGACGTGAAAATGAAACTAGATAAAGATGAAAATTTATTGATTACTGGATTCTACAATGAGTCCCATTATAAAGGTGCGGAAGGGGTTTTTTTAATGGTGATAGACAGAAATGACGGTTCCTTGTTACATTCTGGAAAAAGGCCATTGGACAATAAAATATTAACTGATTTTCTGAATGAAAAAGAACTAAGAAGGTCACGTGCTATAGACAACTTATATCTGGATCATTTTTACATAAACGATGATGGAAACATCACTTTAATAGCCGAAATTTTCTTTGTGGAACAAAGACTTGTCACTGGCGCCAATGGAATCAATGTTTCCACTACTTATCTTTATAACTGGGAAGATATTTTGGTAGTTGAGTTAGATGAAAACCTGAACTATGTCCTCCACAACACCATCAGAAAAAAGCAAAAAAGCTCTAACTTTTTAAGTCCTTATTGGAGTTATTCGTTGATGGAAAAAGATGATGGAAGTAAATGTCTTCTCTATAATTATTTAAACAATAGGAAAGGAAATTCTATTATTACTGCCACTTCAGCCAATCGGTCATCTACTTATTTTAACGATCTGTGGCAAAACAAAGGAGAAGAGAGATTAGAATTTAAAAATTTGCACTTCGCCCCTGCGTATACTTCATTTTTCCAAGGGTCATATGGCGTAGTTCAAGACAAAGGACATTACCAGTTTTTCAAATTACTGAATGCTAATAACTAATAATAGTCACCTCAGTTCTTCTATTCTGCTGATGCTCCGATTCCGAACAATTGTGTCCATCTGAACACCTATTTATCAGTTTAGACTCACCAAATCCTTTTCCACTAATTCTGGCTGGAGAAACACCGTTATCGATAATATATCTAACGGCTGCCATAGCTCTTTTTTCAGATAGCTTTAAGTTCTCCTTAGCATCTCCTCTACAATCGGTGTGAGAAGACAATTCTATTACCATTGAAGGATTATTAAGCAATGTTCTTACTAGCTTATCTAGTTCCTCAGTAGCATCCCTTCTAAGTAACCATTTTCCCATGTCATAGAAAATATTCTCTAAGACTATGGTTTTGTCAGTCTCTAACGGAATCATTTTTTGATTCATAGCGCTGGCTATGTCAATATAATCCTCTGAATAATTAGTATTCACCTCAGCGCTAGCAGAGGCACAACCATTTTTTTCAGTCACTATTTCGTGCGTTTTATTTCTATTGAGTGCCAGATTAATATCACCTGAATACGGGCTCTCTGTTTCCCAGGTTTGGCCAGTAGCTTTATCCGTAACGGTGATTAACAAACCACCCATTGGAGTATTTTCACCATAAGCTTGCCGATTTCCTACCACTTGAATAGTATTATCTGTTCGCCTATCACTGTACTGCGCTTGTGAATGAGAATAATTCCCTTGAGAAGGGTTAGAATACATCGAACTTACATGAGCGCTAGACATGCTGTTTACAGTGCTGCTCTGCTGATAAACTTGCTTCACTCCATGTTGGTTCACACTCACATTAGCGTGGTAACTGTTCTCCTGTTCCAATAAATGAATTTGACCAAGATCAATATCTTCTTGTTCCGCCCTACAGTGGCTAATTTCTGCCTCGAAACTTGACCAATTATCTCCATTAGAAACTTTAACTATCAATGGACACTCTTCATGAGAAAACCGACCAATAAATCCTCCTTGATTATCAAGATTAATCGTCCTTAAAAGTTGATCATTAGCCCATAATTCTACTTTAGCAGAAGGCAAAGGAATCCCCGAAGATTCACTTAATACTTGAGCTGTCAATTTAAGGTCGTTTTTCTCTTCACTTATACTGAATGAGTAAATATCATCTCCTCCAGCTCCACCAGGTCTGTCAGAAGAAATAAAGCCTTTATTTTTCTCTTTATTTAAAAAGAAGCTAAAATCATCATATTCCGAATTTATAGGTGCACCCATGTATTCTACAATTCTGTTTCCTTTTAAGAAGTCTGAACACTTGAATACATCCAATCCACCAAGCCCTAAATGACCATCACTACTGAAATATAGAGAGCCATCATTGTGCAGGAAAGGAAACATTTCATTCAATTCAGTATTTAAAGACTGCCCTAGGTTTATTGGCTTATTCCACCCATAAGTTCCATTGGTAGCCATGTACAAATCTGTGCCCCCGTTTCCATCGGAACTATTGGATACAAAAACCATTACTTTTCCATCAGATGAAATAGTGGCATGACCAGTACTAAATCCTTCTAAATTTTGGTTAAACTCTTCTATCTCCGACCATTTTCCATCTACCTTTTTAGCTGAGTAAATTTTCAAATTGATGGTGCCATCCTCCTGTCTCTTATACACATCTGACGCTGCCGACGAATAGAGAGGTGTAGATC
>CAJXOV010000444.1 GCA_913057815.1 uncultured Flavobacteriales bacterium | reverse complement strand
GTAGAGAGGTCTCGTGGGCTCGGAGATGTGTATAAGAGACAGTTAAAGATGTCTTCAAATTCGCTTTTAACGGTCACAGTCTGATCGTTTTAGTAGGAGGTGGATTTATTCTATATACGGCTATAAAAGAGATTTGGCATATGATTTCTATAGATGATTTAAATACTGATCCAGGAGCTAAAAATGAAAGAAAAGGAAAATCTAGTAATGCTGTAATAGCCACTATTGTGCTTATGAATCTTGTCTTTTCATTTGACTCTATTCTAGCTGCTATAGGACTAACCAATGAAATAGAAAGCTCTACCACGGCCTTTATAGTGATGGCTATAGCCATAGTTTCTAGTGGACTTTTAATGCTTCTCCTAGCAGACAGAATATCTACATTCTTAGCTAAAAACAGAATGTATGAAGTACTCGGACTGTTTATTCTATTTATAGTGGGAATCATGCTTATTACGGAAGGAGGCCATTTGGCTCATATTAAAATCTTCGGTAATGAAATAGTTCCTATGAGTCAGACTACTTTCTACTTCGTGATATTAGTACTTGTAATCGTAGATGTGGTGCAGGGAAGATACCAGAAAAAACTTGCTAAAAACATTTCTCATCAAGTGGAAGAGTCACATTAAAATTGGAGTTAGAGATAATATTCCAAGACGACTCTTATGTAGCTATTAATAAGCCACACGGTTTGTTAGTTCATAGAAGTAAGATCGCTAAAGATGCCGAAGAATTCGCGTTGCAACGCTTAAGAAACCAGCTTGACAGACATGTTTACCCATGCCATAGGTTAGACCGAAAGACTAGTGGAGTACTACTTTTTGCTCTTAATGAAAAAGCTCATGGAGAAGCTTCTGAGTTGTTCAAAGAAAGAAAAGTAGAAAAATCATATTTGGCTATAGTAAGAGGATTCACTCCAGATGCTGAAATTATTGACTATCCATTAAAATCCGAAAGAGGGAATTTACAAGAAGCCATTACTGAGTATAAAACACTCGAAAGATTCGAAATACCTATGGCCTCAGGAAATCATAAAACCAGCAGGTATTCATTAATTGAACTTCACCCAACTACTGGTAGAATGCATCAAATTCGAAGGCACATGGCCCACATCTTTCATCCTATTTTAGGCGATAGACCACACGGATGTAACAAGCAGAATAAACTCTGGAAAGAGAACTTTCGAATGGACACCATGATGTTACATGCTACTACATTAGAATTTGAAACTCAGAATAAATCATATGCATTATGCGCTACTTACTCTGATGAATTTTATAGAGTGATGAGAATATTGAAGGAAGAACCAAATATTAGTTGTGAAGATTAGCCTCTTATTTCATCTATCAATTATGAGATTCTTATTACTCCTATTATTCAGCATACAAAGTTTTCTTTCATATACTCAAGACTCCATTCTAATCGATTCTTTAGGAAACGATTTAGACTCCCTGTTTTCTCACAGTTCAAGAGGATTGGTAACCTCCTATTCGGGGAATTCTAAGAATATGACAATGCACGGCATGAGTTTTACCTATAACAACGGAATTACCCGAAAAGCTACATACAACTTGGATAATCCAGAATATGAATATTTATTCTTAAGAGGAACCAAACTTTATTACAATGACGGCACGTTAAAACTAGATTCATTATTAGATTTCACAAAAAGGAAAAAGGCTACTCAGAAAGTAATTCATTATTACCCTAATGGAAAGAAAAAATCAAAAAAAATTTTATCAGTCCAATTAAATCCTCAAAGGAATTCTGTTCCTGATCGCTCTGAATTATTCTGGAATGGGAAAATGGTAAGGTTTAAAAATAGATCAAGAAAAAAGACAACCCTAATTCGGTATTTATCTTGACAGGAAAATCAATTATCTAATTATTCTTTTAATCAAAACATGTCCTTTTCGGCTAATCTGAAACCTAAGATTCAGCTCTTAATTTTAAACTAATGCAGCGTTCGAATCTAGCTGCTAATTCCAGCCTTTCTCTTTCTTTATTTGCTCATAGGCTTTTTGGACTTCTATAAACTTGTCTTCACCTGCTTGCATTTGTGCTTCACCTAATCCCTTCAGCTTGTCTGGATGGTACTTCTTTACCATTTTTCTATGTGCCTTTTTAAGCTCCGCTTCAGTCACTGATTTTTCTACTTCTAGAATCTTATAGGCAGTAGTAGCATCGTTTTTATAAAACATGGCTTTTATAGAC
Organism: uncultured Flavobacteriales bacterium; assembly: GCA_913057815.1. Classification (GTDB taxonomy): domain Bacteria; phylum Bacteroidota; class Bacteroidia; order Flavobacteriales_D; family Sanyastnellaceae; genus ASP10-05a. The sequence continues at coordinate 652 of CAJXOV010000444.1, read as the reverse complement.
TGGTAGTCTCTCCTATTTATTCCTAAATAAGTGGCCATTTGACTAATTACACGTTCTTCTGTACTATGAACATGTCCGTCAGCCAGTGCTATTCCAAACATAAAGTGCATAAGCTGTAATCGCGCTGCGTGCTCCATGAAATACTTTATCTGGCCGCATACTTCTCTAAGTGGAATATCTTTTTTAAGAAGCTCCTTTAACACTCCCATGTGGTAAGCTGCCTGTTCTTCTCCAAACTGTCTTTTAAAGAAATCTCTGATGTAATCTAGCTCTGATTTAAGATGCTTTCCATCTGCTTTCATCACAGCAGCAGAGAGAATTAATAAACTAGCCGCAAAATCTCCTTGTTGGGTTTGATGTCTATAACGTTCGTAATCGGAACTCCTATTTCCCCTTCCTGGGTTTATTCTTCGTTGGTTAGGGACTTCCTCTGCCCCGTCAAACATAGAACCAAATGCAAATCCCATTAATGCTCCAATTGGTCCACCCATAGCAAAACCCAATGCTCCTCCAATCCACTTAGCAAACGCCATTCAATCAATTTAATTTATTAGCCAATATAGCTGGCACAAATTTATAGGATTCAATAGAAGAATAGCCTTTCATTTTAATTATTTAAGACCTGTCTCTTATACACATCTCCGAGCCCACG
>CAJXOV010000443.1 GCA_913057815.1 uncultured Flavobacteriales bacterium | reverse complement strand
GGGACTTCAATTCCCTTTTGCGAAGCATACATATATAACATAGCACCTAATCCTAAAAACAATAAATTCACTAGTACCAAAACTGCAGTAAAACTCATCATATTTTTTTGAGCTTCTTTAGCCGATTTACAACTAAGATTTTTCTGCATCATGTCTTGATCTAAACCGGTCATTCCTATGGCTATAAACATTCCACCGAAAAAGTGCTTGTAGAAATAATTCCCACTTAACCAATCATCCAAAAAGAATATTTGAGAATACTCACTTGTAGACACTTTTCTAACTGTTTCCGAAACTCCAGAAAAGCCTAATTCATCTGTTAAGAAATAAATCGTTAACCCTAGAGAAATCAACATAAACCCCGTCTGGAGGGCGTCTGTCCAAATAATTGTTTTCAATCCTCCCTTATGGGTATACAGCCAAATAAGAGCTATGGATATAAGAACTGTAATTTCAAAAGGTATATTCCACTGTTGAAATATCAAATACTGGAGCACATTGGCCACAAGTAATAATCGAATACCAGCTCCTAAAGTTCTCGAAAGAAGAAAGAAAGCTGCTCCAGTTTTATGGCTATAAGTTCCAAATCGCTCTTTTAAGTATGTATATATAGATACCAGATTTAAGCGATAATAAACGGGAATCAATACATAGGCTATAACCACATATCCTAGTATGTAGCCTAATACCATTTGCATGTAACTAAACTGGCTGCTTTCTACCCAACCAGGAACAGAAATAAATGTAACCCCACTTAACGAAGCTCCTATCATTCCAAAAGCTACTAGGTACCATGGTGCTTTCCTTCCTGCTACAAAAAAATCAGAATTGGTAGCATCTTTTGAAGTTAACCTAGAGATAGTGAAAAGAACTAAAAAGTACAATCCCACAAAACCCAAAATAAGAACTGGTGACATTTTAAAAGGTATTTATTATTAAACGCAATTTCTTAGACAATCTTTCTGTTTAGACCTTACAAAAACAATTTTTACGCACATAGATATACAAGTTATGCGCATAGCATTACCTTTGAATTCATGAACAGTAGTTCCTCAAGTAAACTTATAGAAGAAGCAGTTGATCAAATGTCTTCGTTACCTGGCATAGGCAGAAAAACTGCACTTCGATTAGTACTCCACCTACTTGACAGAGAGACTCATGAAATAAGCAGATTCTCTAATTCATTCACTAAACTCAAGTCTGAGATAAAATTTTGCAAGAAATGTAGAAATATTTCTGACGATGAATTGTGTTCAATTTGCAACGCCAAAGGAAGAGATCATTCTCTTATATGTGTAGTTCAAGATATCAGAGACATTCTGGCTATCGAGAGCACTTCTCAATATTTCGGTTCTTACCATGTTTTAGGTGGAGTTATTTCTCCAATGGACGGAATCGGACCTAATGATTTGAACATTACTTCACTTATTGAAAGAGTATCTGAAAATGATATTTCTGAAATTATAATCGCTCTTAAAGGAAACATGGAAGGTGAAACTACAGGATTTTATTTATTCAGAAAACTATCTCCATTCCAAACAAAAGTGACTACCATAGCTAGAGGAATAGCGGTTGGAGATGATTTAGAATATGCTGATGAAATTTCTCTTGGTAGATCCATACTAAATAGGTCTCCTTATTCTGACTCAGTAGCTAAGTAAAATGAAGTTATCAGTCATCATAGTAAATTATAATGTAGAATATTTTCTAGAACAATGTATTCTTTCTGTTCTCAGGGCTTCTGAAAATTTAGAAGTTGAGATTTTTATGGTGGATAATGCTTCTGTAGATGGCTCGGTAAAAATGGTACAGGAGAAATTTCCGACAGTCATAGTTCTAGACAACAAAGATAATCTCGGATTTAGCAAGGCTAATAATCAGGCCATGCGTTTATCCAAAGCAGAATATGTATTACTCCTCAATCCTGACACGGTAATAGAAGAAGATACTTTGAGCAAATGTATTAAATTCATGGATGAAACTCCTGATGCTGGAGGATTAGGAGTAAAAATGGTAGATGGAAAAGGAATTATTTTACCTGAATCTAAACGTGGATTGCCTACTCCTGAAACTGCTTTTTATAAAATAACAGGATTCAACAAACTTTTTCCAAGCTCAAAAAAAATCAATCGTTATTACCTTGGTCACCTTTCCCTTGAAGAAACGAATGAGATAGAAATTCTCAGCGGAGCCTTTATGTTTATGAGGAATGAGGCTTTAGATAAAGTTGGGCTTTTAGATGAGGCATTTTTCATGTATGGTGAAGATATCGATCTTAGTTATAGAATTATACTAGGAGGTTACAAAAACTACTATTTCCCAGAAACGAGCATCATTCATTACAAAGGAGAGAGCACTAAAAAGGGAAGCTTGAATTATGTTTTTGTGTTTTACAATGCCATGGTAATTTTTGCCAAGAAACACTTTAGTTCAAAAAATGCTGCGGTTTTCTCAAGGCTTATAAATATAGCCATTTGGCTGAGAGCAACTTGGTCTGTTTTAATTGGATTCATTAAAAAAATCACTCTTCCTTCCATAGATTTAATAGCCACTTTTTCTCTGTTTCTTCTCACATTAGAGTGGTACGGGAAATGGCAAGAGATAGAATTTGACAAATCACTTACATACAAAGCTCTACTTGGAGTATCGGCTGTTTACGTTTTTGCATTGTACATTAACAAAGCCTATAGAAAGCCTTGGAAAAAATGGGATCTTGCTAAATCATGCATTTTAGGATTTATTATCGCCTTGGGTTTATATAGCCTTATGCCTGATAGTATGAGATTTTCAAGAGCTAGTATCCTACTTTCTCCAATAATCACCGGAATTTACTTGCTTTTTTCTAGAGGTTTCTTAAACCCTGTCTCT
>CAJXOV010000442.1 GCA_913057815.1 uncultured Flavobacteriales bacterium | reverse complement strand
ATTCGTCGGCAGCGTCAGATGTGTATAAGAGACAGGTGTACTCCTGGACTGAATAGGGAATGTTAGTTTTTGGATTTATTACCTCAGGGCCAGTCTTAGTTTTGCCATCGAAGAATAAAGTGTCTTCCGAATAACTATTGAACACTTGCATGGTAGCCTGGTTTTTTAGGTCATTTGTGTTTTCTGTTTTCCATAGATTCGGGTACCACTCATAAGAATAGTACTCTTGCTCATTTGAGGATCCCAAATTCGCTGTAAAACGAACTTCCTCACCACTTACTGTGCTACTTTTATTGGATGTAATACTAAGTAATTTTGGTGTGGGATGAACTTTAAACTTTATAGGACCATGTATGTTTCCTTTGTTGGTTTTTAAACTTAACTGGTACTGTTCGTTTTCAGTATTCGTAAAATTGTATTCGAAATTATAAGCATTTTTCGTGTTTACTAATGCAGTGGTTCCGTTGTTCAATATTTTTTCTAAAACCCATGTATATGTGTGGTCCGATTCTGAGGAATTAGATGATTCTGAAGCATTTTGAATACTTATGGAACCAGAACAATACACACTGTCTGTTTGAAAACTAGGCATAATCGAACAGGAATTTGAGGTGCTTGAATTAGTCGGAGTTACATTGAACTTATCGAAAAAAGAAGGATATAATTTTTGGTGCACTTTTCCTTGATCCGCGTAGGTGCCATTTCTTATTTCCGAATAGTAACCATTAGTCGGTAAAGAACTTGACAAATAAGCATTATCTAATCTGCAGTTGTCAGAGAATTGTAATACGAGTTTATAGTCTCCCTGAGTTAATCCAGCTAATAAGTGATTTTCACTCATGCTGCGTTCCAATGGAGCCTGATACCATTTCCAAGCTTGATTTGTAAAACAAAACTGATCAGAAAAAACCAACACATTATTTTCATCAAACACCATATACTTTAAAGTAGCAGGTTCAGTATTCTCAGTAGCGGCACATAAGAATAAATTATAACTAAAAGTTTCAGATGAAGAGGCACTTCTAGGAGAGAAATAAAACTCTAAATTCCCGGTAGCACCAGCTAAAGGCTGCTGATAAGTAATATAATTAGTTAAGTCAGTATGAGTGCTGTCTAATGGTTCATGAATGCCATTTGTTTTTACTAAAGTGTTTAGTTGACAGTGATCTTCCTCAGGGTTTTGATTCATCTCAGCTTCTAGATAGAAACCTTTGTCCCACCAGCTTGGATGCCATGGTTCATGCCATTTATCTAGTTGGTAAAAGACTGGGGGGTTTGAATTAGGTTCGTAGATGTATGTACTTCCCTGTAAGCTTGCATTGACTTTAATGTCTTGATCGCCTATTTGAAAAGTAGCGTTTGAAAGAGTTTTCTCTACTTGGTCTAAAGAGTATTTAGAGCTTGAACGCTGCCATGTTACATTAGCTAGGTACTTTTCTTCATATTCTCTGACTACGGCATAAAAATTAGGACCTTCATGCACCGGAAGATTTAGTTTTGTAGTCATACCGTTTTCTTTGGTTTTAACAATCTCTCCTAGGAACAGAAATTCATCACAATATGAAAAAACAGACTGGGCAAAAGCAGGAGTCGAAAACTGCCAAATATATTGCCTAGGGTCTTGAGGAGCGGCTACTCCGGCATTGTAAAACTGACAAGAGTAAAAGAACTCGGCCCCTAACATCATATTGGACTTTAAGAGTCCGAGCCATTGTCCTGGTCTTATATTTCTATCGGGTACTTGATGCCATCCTGGGCTAACGAAAGGTGAGCAAAGCTTATCAAATTCAAGTTCGTTAATTCGGGCATCAGTAATATAACTTAGTCCGTGTCGAGAGCCGCTATAAGTTGCCCAATCTATCTGTGTGGGATAAAAGTCATTTGTGGAATAATGATATAACTCATCATTTAATGGGTTTTTAAAAGGAGTAGATGCGGTTCTTAGTTCTTCCCAATCGTATTTTTTATATCCCGAATGACCTCCAAAACCATCCACAGCATAATAAGTAGTTTTAGTTGAAGCTAAAGATAAAGTTGGGTGAGATTTTTTAAGCGCTCTCAGGTATTCTGAACGGAATCGAGTAACATTGGTAGCTACTAAACCCCACCAACTATCCCAAACAAACTCACTTTGAGCTCTCGATAAATCTTTGTTCTTTATGTTTTTTAATTCTTCAAAAGTGAAAAGACCGGGGTTTTGCCGGTTGAGTTTATCATAATCCAAAAGCTTATTTTCTTCTACCACTGAATCTTCCAACTTAAACAATGTGTAGGATAGTTTTTTCACTGAGCTTAATTTGCTATGAGATCTACTGGCGTTTAAATTAGGGACTTCACCGTTTTCGTTTATTATATCGAAAGGTCTAGTTAGCACGTTCAATCCTGACGAAGGCCCACTTAGCATTCTATTGGAAACACTCAGCCCGTCTTCAAAAGCTGGTGATGGATTTCCTAGTAGTGACCAAAAGTTTGAGTTTTCATAGTAATTAGATGGTTTTAGCCCTTTTGCATGAATACTAGCTCCTTTTCCTGGTGGGTAAGGAGCGGTTTTAGCATGGCTCCGCCAGTTTACATGAGAGTGGATAGGATACTCTGGATGATTATTAGCCCACTCAGCCATTTTATTACTAGCTATGAAATGATCTCCACCTCCAGGCAGGGTCATCCGTTTGGGATATGGAATTCCATGATACCAATTTCTCGTTAGTTCCTCAGTTATTAGTTCCATTTTCCCCCACAAGTCAAGGGTTCCTTTTTCGAATGGTCTTACATTATAACCAGCTAGATATTTAAGTTCTGCCCACGGGAAGTTTCGTCTGAGGTTGTGGTCTTTTTGAAATCGAGGAAGAGGAAATTGCTGAAGCTGGTC
>CAJXOV010000441.1 GCA_913057815.1 uncultured Flavobacteriales bacterium | reverse complement strand
GATGTAGAGAGGTCTCGTGGGCTCGGAGATGTGTATAAGAGACAGCTTTTAAGGCCTGTCCATGGTCGGCTTTTTTACTGCAAGACGGATCTAAATACTCAGCTTTTTCAAAAGCAATTCCTGCATCTATGATAGACTTAATTTCTTTATTTGGATTAAGGTCAGAGCTAACATAACTCCTATACATAGAAGCTCCTAACCAGTAATGAGCAGCTGCCAAATCAGGGTTTCGCTGAACTATTTGTTGTGCAATATCTGAAGCTTCAAATACCTTATCTTGATTCAAAAGTTCTTTAATAACGTTAAAGTCCTGCCCGTTGAGTGAGAGAGAAATTGCCATTATCATGACAGATAGAATAGTTTTCATTGAGTCTTTTTTCTTCCATTCTACTTAAAAATGGGTATTTAGGTTACTTTAATAGTCAACCTTTTTAGAATAATGGACGCATTAAACCCTTTGCATATGAATGATCTGTTAAACATATTTAAATGGGCAAAACTTTTAATCATTAAATACTTAGAGTTGGTCAAAAAAGAGGCTCTGAAAAATGTGAAATTATCTATAAAGAAATCATTTTTCTTTTGGCCATTTAATGGGTCGAACATTGGTGGTTGGCTTAGTTCGTGTAGCGCTAAATCTGTAAAAACCTCATACTCAAAAGATTCAGCTCTATTTTCCTCTTTTTTCAAATCTGAAATTAGTTTAGACTTTACCTGAAGGCTATAAAGATTTGAAATTCGACTTAAGTGCCAGCCTATTATGTGAGACTTTTGATAATTCGGACTTACTTGAAAAGGTGATGTAATCCAAACAGAGTCGATAATCATCTTTTCTAAAAACAACAGCATTGAAGTCTCTGTTTTATTCAGTTCTATTTTTTTCGAGCTCAACAAAAACAAATAATTAGATATGACGCAGACATCAACCTCCAAGGACATTTTATTTCCCAACCACGTGCTGTATCCCGAGAATTCATAGCTTTTCTTATCATATGTTTTTCGCGCTACTGTTTTATAGTCTACTAAGAAGCGTTGCAACGCTAAAACATCTTCTCGAGATTGAAAAAAACACGATAGTGCCGTACAATCTAAATCATCAGGAATCCAAAAATGCTTTAGCTTGGAAAGAATCACACTGTTTGGAAACTGTTCATATGGTTTAGTCCTCCAAAAATTATAAGTCAATCTCCCATCTTTGTTCTTATATGAATCTAAATTCTTTGAAACATTAGATTCAATTGTTTCTCTTAATTCAGGATGGTCATCCGTGATTAAATGAAAAGCAGATAAGGTGAAAAATAAATTATTATCGTTCTTCGATAAGGAGTTGCCTCTTTTAGAAAGAAGGATGTCTTGGGAATTGTTTCCCATCTCTTCTTTTATTATTCCACATACAATTTTTTCTAGCCTCTTATTTTCCATGGCATAAAAAAACCGCCAAGAAATTCTTGGCGGTTTAAATTAAATCTAGTTAAATCTTATTTTTTAACGAATGCTCTAGTTGTTTCTGAACCATCAGTAATGAACCTAGCCGTATAAACGCCAGAATCCAAGTTAGAAACATTAAATTCTACTCTTTGATCCACAATTGAATTTGGAGTAATTTCATTCGAAATAACCACTTGACCTAAAGCGTTCAAAATATCAACTGATATCTTTTCAGTAGATGCTGAACTGAAAGTGATTGTTAACTCATCTACTGCAGGATTAGGGAAAATCTCTACACCTGTTATTTCAGTAATTTCTTCTACTCCTACTATACTAGCTACAACTTCTACTGGATCAGACTCACATTCAAAACTAGCTTTTTGTGTATGCCAGTTATAAAAGTAATAATACCATCCGTTACCAAAATTAGAAGTGTAGATACTAGCTACATCACCTACTGCATAAGGATAAGAAATACCTGAATCATTTCTGAACATGTTATTCTGTTCTGATCGAATACTCCAATCAGTTCCTACTGGAATATCCCAGTTGAATTCCACTAAATTCTCACCGTCAACAAGAGTAAAAGTCTCTGTAATAATGGCTGTTCCATCTAGATCAGTTAAAGAAAAGGTTCTGTCTCCATCACCACTAGCATATACTGTAGCATCTAAAAGAGTAAAATCTTCGAAAACATTAAAAACTAACCACCCTCCTGTAGAAGGCAATCCGAATTGACCATTTTCTCCTAGGTCTTCTTTAGCTCCAGACTGAAGCTCACCTCCAATTACTGTAGTGTTTGTTACCCAAAAAGAAGTTTCTTCTTCTAAAGTAAACCCTGGAACAGTAAGTGCAGTTCCAGTTCCAATTTCGTCTGTTTGATCTTCATCTGAATACCAAGTCAACATCCCTGATCCAGTACCTTGTAATGTAATCTCATCTCCCTGACCTGCAGAAATATTTAAGGCAGAAGCTAATTCAGTAGCTACTACTTCTACAGTAATAGACTCAGAAGTCACATCAGAACATTGTCCTTCTACAGTAACATGGTAATCTCCAGAAGTGGAAACCTCAATAAATTGTGTCTCCTGATCGTTACTCCAAGAATAAGAACTAGCATCAGAAGATGTTAATATAACAGCCCCTCCTTCACATAAATAAGTATCACCTTGAACAGTGATTTCTGGGATCGTTTCTTGAATAACTGAAACAGAAACATTGTTTGACAACGAAACACATCCTTCATTATCATACATTGCTACGCTATACACTCCACTAGAAGAAACTGTAATAGAATTAGCATCGGCACCATTTGACCATGAGTACGACTCACCTCCAGCAGGTGCTGAAATTTCTACAGACTCACCTGGACAGATAGTTGTAACACCTGATGCTGTTAATTCCTGTCTCTTATACACATCTGACGCTGCCGACGAATAGAGAGGTGTAG
>CAJXOV010000440.1 GCA_913057815.1 uncultured Flavobacteriales bacterium | reverse complement strand
TAAAGATGTAATCATTGAGATTCGAGCCGGTGCGGGAGGGGATGAAGCAAGTATCTTCGCTGGAGATTTATTTAGGATGTATTCCAAGTACATTGAAGATAAAGGCTGGAGCATGGAAATTGCCACAGTAAACGAAGGAACATCAGGAGGATTTAAAGAGATTAGTTTTTCAGTTTCAGGGACTACAGTATATGGAGTTATGAAATTTGAATCAGGTGTACACAGGGTTCAGCGTGTACCTCAAACAGAAAGCCAAGGCCGAGTTCATACATCTGCAGCATCTGTAGCCGTCTTGCCAGAAGCAGATGAGGTTGACATTGACTTAAATATGGGTGATGTGAGAAAGGACACCTATAGAGCATCAGGAGCGGGAGGTCAGCATGTAAATAAGACGGAATCTGCGGTAAGGCTAACACACATTCCTACTAATACCGTAGTAGAGTGTCAGGACGGTCGTTCTCAACATAAGAATTATGCTCAAGCCCTTTCAGTTCTTAGAACTAAACTCTACGAACAAGAGTTCGTGAAGATTGAAAAAGAAAGAGCTGCTAATAGAAAGTCACAGGTAAGTACAGGAGATAGATCTGCTAAGATTAGAACCTATAATTATCCTCAGGGAAGAGTCACTGATCATAGAATTAATTTGACTCTATACAGTTTGAATAACATTATTAATGGAGATATTCAAGAAATTATAGACTCTCTTAAATTGGCTGAGAATACTGAGAAACTATTGGAAAATTCAGATTCAACAAAACTTTAATATGACTAAAGCGGAGCTCTTCCAAGAAATAATAAAAAAGGAATCATTTTTATGTGTTGGACTGGATGCTGATTTAACAAAGATTCCTTCTCATCTTTTAGAATTAGAAGACCCTATTTTTGAGTTTAACAAAGCCATTATTGAAGCCACGTCTGATCTTGCTGTTGCGTACAAACCAAATATTGCTTTTTACGAGTGCCTAGGAGAAAAAGGGTGGATTTCACTTCGCAAAACTCTGGAGATAATACCTGAAAATTGTTTTACAATAGCTGATGCCAAAAGAGGAGATATAGGGAATACCAGCAGGTATTATGCTAAAACATTCTTTGAACAATATGAGTTTGACTCTATCACTATAGCTCCATATATGGGGTCTGACTCAGTGAAGCCATTCCTTGAGTTTAAAGATAAATGGTCCATTTTACTGGCACTTACTTCTAATGAAGGAGCTAAGGATTTTCAATTCATTTCAGAAAAAGGAGAAGCTGTTTATAAAACGGTTTTAAGGAAATCTTCAGAATGGGGGAATTCTGAAAACATGATGTATGTAGTAGGCGCTACCAAAGCTGAAAGCTTAAAAGAGATAAGAGAAATTATTCCGAACCACTTTTTGCTTGTGCCAGGTGTAGGTGCTCAAGGAGGAAGTATGGAAGAAGTAGCCAAGTATGGCATGAACAGCTCCTGCGGTTTGCTTGTAAACTCCTCAAGAGGAATTATTTATGCAGATTCTGGATTAGATTTTGCCGAAGCAGCTAGATTATCTGCTCAAAAATTACAATCTTCTATGTCGAATGAGCTTAAAAAAGCAAGTATCATTTAAAATTCTTTATTTTGCGCCTAAATCTTTCACTTCTAGAAAGATGATTTTGTAACGCATCTAATGAAAGAAGACTTTCTGCATTTCGTATGGAAATTTAAATTGTTTAATTCTGTTGAGTTGTCTACTCTTGAAGGAGAGCCAATCACCATTAATAGATGTGGAGTTCATAACCAGAATTCTGGACCAGATTTTTCAAATGCTGATTTGAAAATCGGAAATAAAAGGTGGTCTGGTAACGTAGAAATTCACATTAAATCAAGTGACTGGTTGTTGCATTCACATCAGACAGATCCAGCCTATAAGAATGTAATTCTGCATGTAGTTTATGAGAATGATAAAGATATCTATCTAGTCAAGAAAGGAGACTTGCCGGTCTTAGAGCTTAAAAATTATATCATGGATGGATATGCTGAGCGGTATGATAAACTGCTTGCATCAAAGACTTGGATACCATGTGATTCCCAATTTCCTAAAATAGATCCATTTAAAATAAATCAGTTTTTAGAAAGGCAGGTTATAAATAGGTTACAGAGAAAATCAACAGATATATTAAGAATTTATTTAGATACGAATAAGGATTGGAATGAGACCTTTTACCGTTGGATCTCAAGGAGCTTTGGGTTTAAAATAAATTCTGAAGCTTTTGAGGCATTAGCTACATCTGTTCCTTTAAAATTCATAAAAAAGCACGCTAATTCCTTGTTTCAAGTGGAGGCTTTGCTTTTTGGACAAGCAGGAATGTTGAGTGTAGAATTTGAAGATGATTATCCTCAGAATCTAAAAAAGGAGTATGAATTTTTAAGAAAAAAATACGCGTTGCAACGCTTAGATCCTGTTATATGGAAATTCTCTAAAACTCATTCCCCTAATTTCCCTACAATGAGAATTTCTCAGCTAGCGGCATTTTTGTGTGCTGAACAAAGTTCATTTTCCAAACTTATTTCAAATGACACGTTAGATGATTTTTCAAATAGTTTAACTAATCCTTCCAGTGAGTATTGGAAAACCCATTTTAGATTTGATAAACCGTCATCTAAATCTGGGACAGGTGTTATGGGGAAATCATCAGTCGATAATTTGATTATTAATTGCATATCTACTATGCTTTTTACCTATGGACAAAAGACAGAGGATTATACCTTTACAGATAGAGCTATAGCAGTTTTAGAAAAAGTAAAGCCTGAAAAAAACTCGATTACCACTAACTGGAAGAAATTGGGTGTAAACTTGCTTAATGCAAAACACAGTCAAGCGTCTGTCTCTTATACACATCTCCGAGCCCACGAGACCTCTCTACATCTCGT
>CAJXOV010000439.1 GCA_913057815.1 uncultured Flavobacteriales bacterium | reverse complement strand
GGTAAAGAAGTGTTTCAGGGCCATCGCTCACCCCTTGATCCCCTAAAGGGGAAACCTTCACACTGATTAATTACTGTTTTTACTTAGTGAAAGAAAAGTCGAAATTAAGAACGGGAATGATTTGTTGTCTATCAATAGAAATTGTCGTTTTCGGGCCATGCCAGCCCGACTTTCCATCTGTAACTTGCTAGGAATAAAATTATTCAATTCATATAGAAAATATGGTTCCAGGTGTTTATAACATCATTCTTGATGAGTTCTCTTTTCAACTAATAAAGTATAATGAAAATCATTCACTACTACTCTGAATTAAGGGTGAAAAGAAAACTAACTTTGACTCTTAAATCTTTTTAAACAGATTAAATAATTCAACTCGAATGAAATTATCTAGCAGCCTCGGTCAATTACGTATCCTTGCTATTCTAGAAGGAATCTCCTACCTTCTTCTTATTCCCACCATTATACTGAAGTATAAATTTGAAATTGGAATGCCTAATAAAATCGTGGGAAGTCTTCATGGTATTTTATTCATACTCTACTGCTTATGGGTTATTCGCGTTGCAACGCAAAAAAAATGGAGTATCCTAAAAACACTTATTTGCCTAGGCGCCTCTTTGCTTCCTTTTGCTACTTTCATAGTAGACTACAAAATTCTAAAAAAAGAAACTGAGGATTAATCACTAGCTTGGTCTAGTTAGAAATTATAGGAAACATTAAAATAGGCTGAAATGAAACTAGCACAAATCGCATTAATCTTCTTCATTACACTAGGAAGCAATCCCATAGTAGGTCAGACGGAAAATAGTCAAGCTGAAATCATACAAATCACCAACACGTTGATGGATTACATTGATGGAACTGCTAATGGAGAACCTGATAAAGTAAAAAACGCCTTCCATCCTGATTTTAATTTGTATACTATTTCCGATGACAGCTTAAGAATTCGCTCAGGAAAAAAATACATTTCTAATATTGAACCAGGAGAAAAATCTACACGTGAAGGTCGGATAATTTCTATTGATTATGAAAACAATGCGGCCAGTGCTAAAGCTGAAATAGTGATACCAGGCTGGAGAATATATACAGACTACTTTCTACTCCTGAAATATGAAGGCAGCTGGAAAATAGTGCAGAAATCATATACATATCGGCCTATTCCTGTTGAAGAGATGAAAGACTAGTTTAACACTCCAACTGAAATAATAATTAACTCCAAAAACATGAGACACTCTAAATACTTTTTCCTTTTATCGGTTTTACTTCTACTTTGCAATGGTCTTATAGCTCAATGTGCCGAGGAACTAAACATTTATTCTTTCGAGTATAATGGACATCTATATGAAGTGGTAAAAGAAAACAAATCTTGGACAGATGCTTCTAATTGCGCTGTAAGTCGAGGTGGTTATTTAGCAGAAATCAATGATGAAGCCGAACAGACAGCAATATTCAACGAGCTAACAGCCAATTCAGATATAACCATAACAGACACTCAGAATCAATTCGGAACGGCATCTATTTGGCTAGGTGGAAGTGATGCTGGAACTGAAGGAGATTGGATATGGGATGGGAACAATGATGGAACAGGACCTCAGTTTTGGAGTGGAACATCCAATGGTGACCCTGTAGATGGACTATACACTAATTGGGGAACAAGCCCAGCTGAACCCGATAATTCAGGCGGGCAGGATTATCTGACTATTATTATAAAACCAACTGCAGTGAATTACGGGTTGTGGAATGATCTAATATCCACAAATACTATCTATTATTTAATAGAGTACGATTCTACTGTTTCTATTGAAAATCTAGAATTAAAAGAAAATGTCAGAGTATATCCGAACCCCTTTTCAACTGGCATAAACATTGAAAACAGCACTTCCGATCCGATAAAAAAGATTACTGTTCTGAACCTAATGAGACAAGAGGTTAAAACCATGGAATTTAGCGAAGTAGTTAATGCAAAAATTGCTGTAGCAGATTTAGAAAGTGGCATGTACATTCTAAACATACATTTCGAAAATGGTGAACTAACTAGTCAAAAGATTCTGAAATAAACTCGACTCATTTTGGTTAACCGCTTCTAAAAAACAAACAGAATTATGAGACAACACTTTAAAATGCTTTTCCTGATTATTAATCTTCAAACATTAGTTATCTCGGGGTTAGCCGTGATCTCTACTGCGGTTTGTATTCATTTCAAGTATGAAGCCGAGTTTCCGCTGACTCTAGTAGCGATCTCAATAATTTTTCCTGTAGTTTTTTCAATAGGTGGAGCATATAAAAGAAGAGAAGCCGCTCTTAAAGAATATGCAGCCATTAAAGGTTACTTAAGAGCTATTTACTTCGTTTCCAGAGACTGGCTTGACAAACCTAAACCTGAAAACGTAACTAAAATGAATGACATTATTTATACTTTCTTCAATAATTTCAGAATTATGTTTACAGGCCATAAATCTGATTTAATCGAAAATGAAAAACGTGTATACGATAGCTTTTCTGATTTTTCATTATATATAAAACATGAATTAAGAGAAGAGGGTCTGTCATCTGGCGAATGCTCTAGAACAAACCAATATTTGCAAAAAATGATGGTCTCGTTTGAGTCTATTAAACATATTTACCAATACCGAACGCCTAGAACTTTAAGAGCCTTTAGTTCTTTATTTATTAAGGTGCTACCAGTAGTTTACGGTCCATACTTTGCCTTTAAGGCAGAAGAGATGTCATGGGGCTTGGAATTCGTAATTCCAATTTTACTTACAATGATTCTAGTAAGCTTAGAAAACATTCAAGAACATCTAGAAAACCCGTTTGATCAAATTGGAGAAGATGATATCAAATTTAATGTTGAAAAATTCATAGAACGATTGAATCACAAGACTGGTGATAAAGATTA
>CAJXOV010000438.1 GCA_913057815.1 uncultured Flavobacteriales bacterium | reverse complement strand
TCGTGGGCTCGGAGATGTGTATAAGAGACAGGTCGACAACTAGTATTTCATCGGCTATACCATTTAAAGAAAGAATACATCTCTCGATGTTTTCTTGCTCATTTTTGGTGATTATTACTGCTGAAATAGATTGCTTCATTTATAGCAATAATATGAAACTTACCTGTAAGTTGTCTTGAATCCAGAAATCAATTGAAAATGCTGTAAAAATCACTGCTCTTGTTAATAAGAATACATTGTTTGGCTCGTATTAGTGAGTAATTTTGTTAACAAATCAGACGTCACATGAATGTACTAATAATAGGTTCCGGAGGTAGAGAACACGCGTTAAGTTGGAAGTTAGCTCAGTCTTCTCAAATGGAGAAACTTTTTATAGCTCCAGGTAATGCTGGAACTGCACAAGAAGGTGAAAACGTAGATTTAGATCCAATGGATTTTCCTGGAATAGCAGAGTTTTGTGTTGAAAATAACATAAGACTTGTTGTTGTAGGCCCTGAGCAGCCACTAGTGGCTGGGATCAAGGATTATTTTGATTCAAGACCTGAAATCAAGACATCCATTATCGGTCCTAGTGCCCAAGCAGCTAAACTTGAGGGAAGTAAAAATTTCGCTAAACAGTTCATGGTAAAGCATAATATTCCATGTGCTAAGTCTGAAACGTTCACTAAATCTTCTAAGTCT
This sequence comes from uncultured Flavobacteriales bacterium, assembly GCA_913057815.1. GTDB lineage: Bacteria > Bacteroidota > Bacteroidia > Flavobacteriales_D > Sanyastnellaceae > ASP10-05a. The sequence goes on along the minus strand of CAJXOV010000438.1, from coordinate 2,216 downwards.
AAAGCATCTGGATTTTTGGCTACGTTAAAACCGCCTTATGTTATTAAGGCTGACGGTCTAGCTGGTGGAAAAGGAGTTGTCATTTGCGAAACTTTGAAAGAGGCTAAAACTGTCGTTAAAGACATGCTGATTCATGGAGCGTATGGTGATGCTGGAAAGAGAATTGTAATAGAAGAGTTCTTAAAAGGAATTGAGGTTTCTATGTTCGTAGTTACTGACGGATCTGGATATAAAATTCTTCCTTCTGCTAAAGATTATAAAAGAGTAGGAGAAGGTGATTCAGGACCAAATACAGGAGGTATGGGTGCTATTTCTCCTGTAGCCATAGTGAGCAGAGAGTTTATGGAAAAAGCTAAGAATCAGGTGATAATTCCAACTTTAAAAGGTCTTAGGGCTGATGGGATAGATTTTGAAGGATTTGTCTTCTTTGGGTTAATGAAGGTGGGTGGAGATCCTTATGTTATTGAATATAATGTAAGATTAGGTGATCCAGAAACAGAAGTGATAATACCTAGAATTAAATCTGACTTACTTCATATTATGGATGGTGTAGCTACTAAGACTCTTTCAGAGTGTGATGTAGAAATAGATGAGAGAACAGTAACTACGGTAATGTTAACTGCAGAAGGATATCCAGGGAAATATAAAAAAGGAAACGTAATTACAGGGTTAGAAAATGTAAAAGATTCGATTGTGTTTCATGCTGGAACTAAAATGAACAAAGGAAACATTGAATCCAATGGCGGAAGAGTAATGGCGGTAAGTTCTTATGGGTTGGATTTAGAGAATGGTCTGAAAAAGTCCTATAAATCAATTGAGGAAATCAAATACAAAGGTAAATCGTATAGAAAAGATATAGGATTTGACTTAATTAAAGAAAAGGTAAAAGCTTAAGAAAGCTCGTGCAGCAAGGAGCTTTCTATTTAAGAGTTCCTTCTTGCTCAGATTTTTTGTTGTACTTGTTTTGCATAGACAACCAAAGAAAAAGACCAAATCCACCTAAAGCTATGAAAGCATAATTAGGCAATTGTCCTAAAGGAACTAGTACAGTGTCGAATGTCCAAGTAATTACTTCTCCAATTCCTCTTAAAATGCTGTTCAAATTCATGACTAAAAATTTCGTTGCGAATGTACAAAAGTTTATCATAAATTCAGCATTGTAAAATGTCAAGCAAGAGACTCATATTTTCACAACCCTATTTGGAGTTTTTAATTCCATTGTTAAGTTTTTTTGCTTTTTTGCCATTAATGTTTTCAGGCCTTGATTTGTACACGGGGATATTAAATGTAACAATACCCACCGGGATTCTCAGTGGTGTTTTTCAGAGTAATTTCTCCATTTATATGTTTTGCTCCTTAACTACAGCCTTTTTTTGTTGGGCGTTAAATTGGTTGATTAACTCGCATGACCTTTTGTTTAAGACAAACTTTCTTCCCTCTCTATTGACTTTAGGTTATTCAGCTTCGCTGGTTTATTTAGATGAAATAAATGTGAGCATGCTGAGTCTGCCACTGTTGATTTTAGCCATAGCCAATTTGTTGAACAGTACAGGAGAGTATGATAGATTAAAATATTTGTTTAATTCTGGATTCTTTGGCGGACTAGCATTTTTGGCTGACCCATATTTGATCTGTGCTTTGCCTGTTTTTTTAGCAGCTATTTTGATTATTCGACCTCCTGAGTTTAGAGGCTCTGTTGTTTTTTTAATCGGCATTTTGAATGTGCTAATCCTTGCGCTAGCAATTGATTCTTTAACAAGTTATAGCATTAGTTTTTTTAATTTTCAGGAATTAGCGTTGCAACGGGACTTGTTTTCTAATACCCCTTTGATTGTAGTCTGTGCTGTTTTTGGAATAGTAACATTTTTAGGTTTGGCTTTTTTATCTTTTAACAACAGATCAAAGAGTAATCGGGTGAAATTGAAGATTAGAGTTCTTCTTTTGGTTACCCTCTGTGTTCAGTGCTTTTTGATTTTCTGGCAGTTTTCTTCAGACAAAGAATTCACTCTTTTTTATATCATTCCAGCGGTTGTTTATTTATGTGTTGTGGCATACTTATCTGGGTTGAACAAATTTTTAAAGCCCTTGCTTTTGATTAGTCATCTCGTTCTTTTTTGTTCTGTTTTATTCTATTTGTTCATAAAATAAAGAACCTATTTATTTTCTATGCGTATCAGTTAGACGGACGTCATTGTCTGAAAAACAATACAAAAATG